>NZ_JBWKZH010000060.1:0-35075 GCF_059424305.1 Hydrogenophaga sp. GW456-12-10-14-TSB4
CGCCCGCCCTGCCCCGAAAACCACCACCACCCAGGGCGCCGGACGGGCCGACAAGGACCAGCCGCTGATTGACGACATCCGGCTGCTCGGCCGCATCCTGGGCGACGTGATCCGCGAGCAGGAGGGCCAGGCCGCCTTCGACCTGATCGAGCAGATCCGCCAACTTTCGGTGGCGTTCCGCCGTCATGCGGATGAGTCGGCGGACAAGGCGCTGAAGAAGCTGCTCAAGGGCCTGACCGGCGACCAGGCCGTGAGCGTGATCCGCGCCTTCACCTATTTCAGCCACCTCGCCAACCTGGCCGAAGACCGCCACCACATCCGGCGCCGCGCGGTGCACGAGCGCGCCGGCAACCTGCAGGAAGGCAGCCTGGCGCGCACGCTGCAGAAGCTGCACAAGGCCGGCATCGCACCGGCCGACGTGGTGCACACGCTGGCCAGCGCCCACATCTCTCCCGTGCTCACCGCCCACCCCACCGAGGTGCAGCGCAAGAGCATCCTGGACGCCGAGCGCGCGATCGCGCGCCTGCTCGGCGAGCGCGACGAACCGCAGCGCCTGCCGCGCGAGCGCGCCGACATCGAGGCGCAGATCCGCGCGCGCGTCACGCAGCTCTGGCAGACGCGCCTGCTGCGCTTCACCAAGCTCACCGTGGCCGACGAGATCGAGAACTCGCTGAGCTACTACGAGGCCACCTTCCTCACACAGATCCCTCGCCTCTACCGCGAGCTGGAGGAAGGCCTGGGCGGCAGCGACGGCATCGCGCCCTTCCTGCGCATGGGCCAGTGGATCGGCGGCGACCGCGACGGCAACCCCAACGTGACCGCGCAGACCCTGGAGCTCGCGCTGCACAGCCAGGCCGACATGGTGCTGCGCCACCACCTCACCCAGGTGCACCACCTGGGCGCGGAGCTGTCGGTCTCGGCCATGCTCAACAGCGTGAGCCCGGCCATGCAGGCGCTGGCCGAACGCTCGCCCGACACCAACGCCCACCGCCAGGACGAGCCCTACCGCCGCGCGCTCACCGGCATGTACGCGCGCCTGGCGGCCACGCTCACGCACCTCACCGGCGGCGAGGCGGCCCGCCACGCCATCGCGCCGCAAGATCCCTATGCCAGCGCCGCCGAACTGCTGGACGACCTGCGCACCATCGAGGCCTCGCTCCAGGCGCACCACGGCGAGGCCCTGGCGCGCGCGCGCCTGCTGCCGCTGATGCGCGCGGTGCAGGTGTTCGGCTTCCACCTCGCCACCGTGGACCTGCGGCAAAGCTCGGACAAACACGAAGAGGTGGTGGCCGAGCTGCTCGCGGCCGCGCGCATCGAACCCGCCTACTCGCAGCTCGACGAAGCCGGCAAGCGCGCCGTGCTGCTGCGCCAGCTGAACGACGCGCGCCCCCTGCGTGTGCCCGGCGTCGCCTACTCGGCCCACACCCTCGGCGAGCTGGCGATCTTCGACACCGCGCGCAGCGGGCGCGAGCGCTTCGGTGCGCAGGCCATCCGCCACGCCATCATCAGCCACACCGAAACGGTGAGCGACCTGCTGGAAGTGTTGCTGCTGCAGAAGGAAGCCGGCCTGATGCGCGGCACGCTGGCCGACGACGCGGTGTGCGACCTGATCGTGGTGCCGCTGTTCGAGACCATCGAAGACCTGCGCAACGCCGCGCCCATCATGCGCGAGTACCTCGCCCTGCCCGGCGTGCGCGCCATGGTGCAGCGCGGCGCGGGCGACGGTTACAGCGAGCAGGACATCATGCTCGGCTACTCCGACAGCAACAAGGACGGCGGCATCTTCACCAGCAACTGGGAGCTGTACCGGGCCGAGATCGCGCTGGTCGATCTGTTCGACACCCTCAACAAGGGCGCCGAGAAGCCGATCCAGCTGCGCATGTTCCACGGCCGCGGCGGCACGGTGGGCCGGGGCGGCGGCCCAAGCTACCAGGCCATCCTGGCGCAGCCCCCGGGCACGGTGCGCGGCCAGATCCGCCTGACCGAACAGGGCGAGGTGATCGGCTCCAAGTACGCCAACCCCGAGATCGGTCGGCGCAACCTTGAAACCCTGGTGGCCGCCACGCTGGAAGCCACCCTGCTCAAGCCCACGCGCAACGCGCCCGCCGCCTTCCTGGCCGCGGCCGACGAACTCTCGCGCCAGAGCATGGCGGCCTACCGCGCGCTGGTCTACGACACCCCGCGCTTTGCCGAATACTTCTTCGCCGCCACGCCGATCCGCGAAATCGCCGAACTCAACATCGGCTCGCGCCCGGCGTCGCGCAAGGCCACGCAGAAGATCGAGGACCTGCGCGCCATTCCCTGGGGCTTCAGCTGGGGCCAGTGCCGCCTCACCCTGCCGGGCTGGTACGGCTTCGGCTCGGCCGTGCATGCCTTCCTGCACCAGGACGGCCCCAAGGGCGTGGCCGCACAGAAGGCGCTGCTGCAGAAGATGGTGAAACAGTGGCCCTTCTTCAGCACCCTGCTTTCCAACATGGACATGGTGCTGGCCAAGAGCGACCTCGCCCTGGCCTCGCGCTACGCCGAGCTGATGCCCGACAAGCGCCTGCGCAACCAGGTGTTCAAGGCGATCGAGGCCGAATGGCAGCGCACCGCCGATGCCCTGGCGCTCATCACCGGTGAAAAACAGCGCCTGGTGAACAACGCCGCGCTGCAGCGCTCCATGCGCCACCGTTTTCCCTACATCGACCCGCTGCACCACCTGCAGGTCGAACTGGTGCGGCGCTACCGCGCCGGCGAAAACCAGGCCGACCGCGACGAGCGCGTGCGCCGGGGCATCCACATCTCGATCAACGGCATCGCCGCCGGGCTGCGCAACACGGGCTGAACCCCTGGTGACACAAGGCCTTGGCACCCCCACCTAAAATGGACCGGTGAACCCCTTGCTCAACGCCGACCTGCACTGCCACTCCGTGATCTCGGATGGCACCCTCACGCCCGAGGCGCTCGCCCAGCGCGCCAAGGCCAACGGCGTCGAGCTGTGGGCCCTGACCGACCACGACGAGATGGGCGGCCAGGACCGCGCCATCGCCGCCGCGCGCGAGGCCGGCCTGCCCTACCTCACGGGCACCGAGATCTCGGTCACCTTCGCCGGCATCACCGTGCACATCGTCGGCCTGGGCATGGACCACCACCACCCCGCCCTGCTCGACGGCCTGCGCGCCACCCGCGGCGGGCGCGAGCAGCGCGCGCGCGAGATGAGCGACGACCTGGCCCGCGTGGGCATCCCCGGCGTGTACGAAGGCGCCTTGAAGTACGTGGGCAACCCGGAACTGATCTCGCGCTCGCATTTCGCGCGCTACCTGGTGGAGATCGGGGTGTGCAAGGAAACCAACGAGGTGTTCCGCAAGTACATCACCGAAGGCAAGCCCGGCTACGTGCCCCACCGCTGGGCCGCGCTGGGCGATGCGGTGGGTTGGATCACCCAGTCCGGCGGCGTGGCGGTGATCGCCCACCCCGGGCGCTACAAACTCACGCCCAACGAGGAATTCGCCCTGTTCACCGAATTCAAGACCCATGGCGGCCAGGGCGTGGAAGTCATGACCGGCGCCCACGGGCAGGCCGACTACGTCAAGTACGCGGGCTTCTGCCAGGAATTCGGTTTGGCCGCGTCGCGCGGCAGCGATTTCCACAGCCCCGAAGAAAGCCACACCGACCTGGGCAAGCTGCCCGACCTGCCGGGCAGCGTCACGCCCGTGTGGGAGCTGCTGCAACCGCGCATCCTGCAGTGATGGTGGCAGCGGCGCGCCACACGCCCGCGCAGGCCGCGCTGGGCATCGGGTTCCTGATCCTGGCCACGGCCTGCTTTGCGGTGCTCGACACCTCGGTGAAGTACGTCGGCGCCTTTGTGCCGGTGCTGATGGCCGTGTGGTTCCGCTACCTGTTCCACGCCGTGCTGGTCACCGCCGTCATGCTGCCGGTGCGCGGTCGCGGCCTGGTGCGCACCGAGCACCCGCGCTTCCAGCTGCTGCGCGGCGCGCTGCTGCTGACGGTGAGCGCGCTGTCTTTCATCGCCCTGCAATACATGCCGGTGGGCGAATTCACCGCCATCGTCATGATCACGCCGCTGGTGGTCACGCTGCTGGCGGCCCTGTTCCTGCGCGAGCGCGTGTCGCTGCTGCGCTGGGTGCTGGTGGTGGGCGGTTTTGCCGGCGCGCTGCTGGTGGTGCAGCCTGGCGGCGATGTGATCGGCTGGGCCAGCCTGCTGCCCCTGGTGATGGTCTTCACCTACGCCTGGTTCCAGATCCTCACCAGCAAGATGGCGCGCACCGAAGACCCGATGACCATGCATTTCTACACCGGCTGGGTCGGTGCGCTGGTGTCCAGCCTGGTGTTGCCGGTGGTCTGGCAGACGATTCCCGATGGGGCCACCTTTGCCCTCCTGTGCCTGATCGGGCTCATGGGCACGGTCGGCCACTTCCTGCTGATCCTGGCGTTCCAGCGCACGCCGGCTTCCACGCTCACGCCCTACCTCTACGGGCAGATCGGCTTTGCCATGTTCTGCGGCTGGCTGGTGTTCGGCCACGTGCCGGGCCGCTGGGAGCTCATCGGCATCGCGATGATCGTGCTCTGCGGTGCCACCGCGAGCTGGCTCACGGCGCGCGACCGGCGCCTGCCGGTGGAAGCGCACCCGCCCGAGTGAGTCAGGCGCGCCGACGGGGCGCGGCGGCTTTCCTGTCCTTGCCGCCTTTTCGGCTGCTCAGGCTGCGCGCCAGCAGCTCGGTGAGGTCCACCACATTGCTCGGCGCCGATGCCTCCACCGCGTCTTCCAGCGGTTTGACGGTCTTGGTGTCGCCGGCCTTCACCTTCTGCCGCACCAGGGCCTGCACCGCGCTCACGAAACGGTCCTCATACGCCGTCGCATCCCAGGGGCCGGTCATGTCGCTGATCAGCTGCGTGGCCATCTTGAGTTCGGCCGCCTTCACGCCGGCGGCCGCCTTGCCCGCGGCGGGCAGCTTCAGGTCATCCACCGGGCGGATCTCGTTGGCCCAACGGATGGTGTTGAGCACCAGCGCCGGCCCCATGGGGACCAGCGCGGCCAGGTGCTCCTTGGTGTGCATCACCACGCGCGCAATGCCGATCACGCCCGACTGGGCCATGGCCTCGCGCAGCAGGGCATAGACCTTCTCGCCCTTGCCGATGGGTTCGAGGTAGTACGGTTTCTCCAGCAGCAGAAACGGGATCTCGGCCGCCTGCACGAAGGTCTCGATCTCGATGGTCTGCGTGGACACGGGGTAGGCGGCCTTGATCTGCGCATCGGTCACCAGCACGTACTCCCCGTCGTCCTGCCGGATGCCCTTGACGATGTCGTCGCCCTGGATCGGCTTGCCGGTGCGCTTGTTGATCCGTTGGTAACCGACCGGGTCCATCGAGCGCCGGTCCAGCCAGTCGAAGTCGATGCCGCTGTCCTGCGAGGCCGGGTACAGCGCCACCGGCACGTGCACCAGGCCGAAGCTGATGGCGCCTTTCCAGATCACGCGCGGGCTCATGGCGCGTACCCCAGCATCTTCATGGCCGGCGTGAGCGAACGCGCCGATCGGGCGTAGCCGTTCCAGGGCCGGTTGCCGACGGACAGGCGCTCGGCGATGTTGCGCACATGCCAGTGGTCGCCGCCGCGCAAGGCGGACAGCTCGCTCCAGTCGACCGGCACCGACACCCCCATGCCCGGGCGGGCGCGCGCCGACCAGGCGCTCACCGTGGTCGCGCCGCGCCCGTTGCGCAGGTAGTCGACGAAGATCCTGCCGACCCGGTTCCTGGGCCCGCTCTTGGCCACGAAGCGCTGCGGAATGGTCTCGCTCATGTGCCGCACCAAAGCCCGCGCGAAGCCTTTGACGCTGTCCCAGTCGTGTTGCTGGCGCACCGGCACGACCACGTGCAGCCCCTTGCCGCCGCTGGTCTTGAGAAAACTCGCCAGGCCCAGGTGGTCGAGCAGCGAATGCGTGAGCTGCGCCGCCTCCTGCACCTGCGCCCAGGCCACCCCTTCCCCGGGGTCGAGGTCGAACACGAGGCGGTTGGGCTTCTCGAAGGTGCGCGCGAAGGCGTTCTGGGTGTGGAACTCGACCACGTTCCATTGCGCCGCCGAGAGCAGCCCGCGCCGGGAGGCCACCGCCACCCAGGGGTCGTGGCCGGGGTCCAGCGCGGGGTCGAGCTGCACCACGCCGGCCATCTTCATCGAGGGCGGCAGGTGCTTCTGGAAGAACAGTTCCCCCTCGATGCCTGAGGGCGCGCGCATCAGGGCCGCCGGCCGTTGCCGCAGGTGCTCGATCATCAGCGGGCCGACGGTCGCATAAAAGCTCACCAGATCGAGCTTGGTCACGCCGGTGCTCGCGTCGATCACGCGCTCGGGGTGGGTCACGCGCATCCTGGAGGGTGCGGGCGGCTTCTGCGCCGGCACCGGCGGGTGGCCGGGTTTGCGCACCGGCGCGGGCGAGTCGTTCGGCTTGGGCACCTCCACCTCCTTTTCCACCGCTGGGGCAGCCTTGTCTTCCCGCAGACCGACGAACACGGCGTGGCGGATATGGCCCGCGTGCGTCCAGTCCGAGAATGCCACCTCGGCCACCAATGAAGGCGTGGCCCAGTGGGGCCGACCCGCGATGGTCGCCTGGGCGAACGGGCTGGTCCGCCGCTCCAGGGCTTTGAGCTTTCGGTGCAGGCTGGACAGGGTGCCGGTGTCGAAACCGGTGCCCACGTTGCCCACGTGGCGCAGCGAGCCGTCCGCTTCATGAAGGCCCAGCAGCAGTGAGCCAAAGCCGGTTCGCGAACCCTTGCCTTCGGTGAACCCGCCGATCACGAATGCCTGGCGCTGCCCGCACTTGAGTTTGAGCCAGTCGGCACTGCGCGTGGACCGGTACGGGGCGCTCTTGCGCTTGGCGATCACGCCCTCCAGGCCGAGCCGGCAGGCCGACATCAGCACGCTGGCGGCCGACGCCTCGAACACCGCGCTGAAGCGCACCGCATCCATGGGGCGCTCGCGCAGCAGGCCTTCCAGCACGGCACGGCGCGCCACCAGGGGCGCGGCCCGCAGGTCGTGACCTGCCACATAAGGCAGATCGAACAGGTAGAACACCACCGAGGCCGTGCGCTCGTTCTCCAGCGACTGCTGCAGCGCGCCGAAGTCGGGCAGGCCGGTGCCGCCGAACACGACGATCTCGCCGTCGTACCAACCCGGGGGGAGCTGCATGTCCTGCAGGGCCTTGTGCAGCGGCCTGAGGCGGTGCGTCCAGTCGTGGCCGTTGCGGGTGAACAGCTTCACATCGGCGCCGTCGACGCGCGCCAGCATCCGGTACCCGTCGAACTTGATTTCGTAGAGCCAGTCCGCATCGACCGCGGGGGCGGCTTCCGACCGCGTGGCGAGCTGGGGCGACAGCGTGGCCGGCAACGCGCTGGGCACCGCCTCGGGCGGCCAGGCGCCCGCGTCCTTCGACGGCATGCGTTGCGAAGCCACGCTGTCCGGCGCGGCATCGACCACGCTGAATTCCTCGGCAGACCGGGCGAAGGCGTCGCGCTCCTTGATCAGCAGCCAGGCCGGTTTTTTTTCGTCGCGGGTCTTCATGCGCACCAGGGCCCACCGTCCCCGCAGCTTGTGGCCCAGCAACTCGAATTTCAGGTTGCCGCTGCGCAGCCCGGCGTGCGGGTCGCCCTCCGGCGCCCAGACGCCTTTGTCCCAGACGATGACTTTGCCCGCCCCGTACTGCCTGGGCGGGATGGTGCCCTCGAAGCTGGCGTAGGCCAGGGGGTGGTCTTCCACCTCGACCGCCATGCGCTTGTCACCCGGGTCCAGGCTGGGGCCTTTGGGCACGGCCCAGCTCTTCATGACACCGTCGAGTTCGATGCGGAAGTCGTAATGCAGGCGGCCCGCCCAGTGCTTCTGGACCACGAAGCCCAGGACTTTGGCCGCACGGCCCAATTCGCCCGGGGGCTCCGGCGTGCGCGCGAAGTCGCGCTTGGCCTTGTAGGGCTGAAGCAGATCGGAAGAAGGGGGGCCGGTCATGCTGCCGCTGGGGCAAACGGCGCGCCCGTGACCCTGCGCAGGAACAGCCGCCGCCGCAGAGCGCTGTGCCCGCCTCATTTGCGGCAATTTCTTCTGTCTCCCCTGGGTCGTCGCCCCGGCGCACGGCGGGTCACAATGTCGCCATGTCGCAGTACTTTGAAGTCCACCCCGAGAACCCGCAGCCGCGCCTGCTCAAGCAGGCGGTGCAACTGCTCGAACGCGGCGGCGTGCTCGCGGTGCCCACCGACTCGAGCTACGCCCTGGTCTGCCACCTCGACGACAAGGCCGCGGCCGACCGGCTGCGCCGCATCCGCCAGGTGGACGACAAGCACCACCTCACCCTGCTCTGCCGCGACCTGAGCGAGCTCGCGAGCTACGCGAAGGTGGACAACCGGCAGTACCGCCTGCTCAAGCTCGCCACCCCGGGGCCCTACACCTTCATCCTCGAAGCCAGCAAGGAAGTGCCGCGCCGCGTGAGCCACCCCTCGCGCAAGACCATCGGCCTGCGGGTGCCCGAACACAAGACCCTGCTGGCCTTGCTGGACCTGCACAACGCCCCGCTGCTGGCCACCACCCTGATCCTGCCCGGCGAGACCGCCCCGCTGAACGACGCGCACGACATCCGCGACCGGCTCGAACACGACCTGGCCGGCGTGATCGATGCGGGCGCCTGCGCCCTGGCGCCCACCACCGTGGTGGACCTCACGCCCATGGGCACGGGCGGTGAGCCCGAGGTGGTGCGCACCGGCCAGGGCCCGCTGGCCCGCCTCGGCCTCTGAATCGGCCCTGCCGGGCTGCCCCGCCCAGTCTGGGACAATACCCGTTTGCCTGCCGCGCCCCGCCATGGACTTCGCCCAGATCGTTCAAACCGTCGCTCTCTACGCCATCCCGGTGCTGTTCGCCATCACGCTGCACGAGGCGGCGCACGGTTACGTGGCCCGGCACTACGGCGACAACACCGCCGAGATGATGGGGCGCATCACGCTCAACCCGTTCAGCCACATCGACCCGATCGGCACCATCGCGATGCCGCTGCTGCTGTACTTCGCCACCTCCGGCGCCTTCCTGTTCGGCTACGCCAAGCCGGTGCCGGTGAATTTCGGGCGCCTGCGCAACCCCAAGCGCGACATGATCTGGGTCGCCCTCGCCGGCCCGGGCGCCAACCTGATCCAGGCGATCGCCTGGACCGTGCTGTTCTACGTGCTGGCGGCCCTGGGCGTGCAGGAACCCTTCTTCCTCAGGATGTGCGAGGCCGGCCTGGTGGTCAACCTCGTCATGTTCGCCTTCAACCTGTTCCCGCTGCCCCCGCTGGACGGCGGCCGCATCCTGGTCGGCCTGCTGCCCTGGAAGCAGGCCGCCCTCGTCTCCCGCGTCGAGCCCTGGGGCTTCTTCATCGTGATGGCCCTGGTCATCAGCGGTGTGGTCGGCAACCTCTGGCTGCGCCCGCTGATGGCGCTCACCCACAGCGCCATCCAGGTGCTGCTCACCCCCCTTCGCATGCTGCTGCTCTGATCCTGCCCATGAAAACCCAACGCGTCCTCACCGGCATCACCACCTCCGGCACCCCCCACCTGGGCAACTACGTCGGCGCCATCCGCCCGACCGTGCGCGCCAGCCGCCTGGCCGAGGTGGAGAGCTTCTACTTCCTGGCCGACTACCACGCGCTCATCAAGGTGGGCGAGCCCGCCCGCGTGCAGCGCTCCACACTGGAGATCGCCGCCACCTGGCTGGCCTGCGGGCTCGACCCGGAGAAGGTGACCTTCTACCGCCAGTCCGACATCCCAGAGATCCCCGAGCTCACCTGGCTGCTCACCTGCGTGACCGGCAAGGGCATCCTCAACCGCGCCCACGCCTACAAGGCCTCGGTCGACAAGAACAACGCCGCCGGGGAAGACCCCGACGCCGGCGTGACCGCCGGCCTTTTCATGTACCCGGTGCTGATGGCGGCCGACATCGTGATGTTCAACGCCCACAAGGTGCCGGTGGGCCGCGACCAGATCCAGCACATCGAAATGGCGCGCGACATGGCCTCCAGCTTCAACCACCTGTACGGCGAGCACTTCACGCTGCCCGAGGCGGTGACCGAAGACCACGTCGCCCTGCTGCCCGGTCTGGACGGCCGCAAGATGAGCAAGAGCTACGACAACACGATCCCGCTGTTCGTGCCGCGCGAGCAGTTGCGCAAGCTGATCATGGGCATCGTGACCGATTCGCGCGCGCCCGGCGAACCCAAATCCACCGAGGGTTCGGCCCTGTTCCAGCTCTACCAGGCCTTCGCCTCGGCCGAAGAAACCACGGCGCTGGCCAAGGCGTTTGCCGACGGCATCGCCTGGGGCGACGCCAAGCAGACCCTGTTCGAGCGCCTGGACCGCGAGATCGCGCCGATGCGCGAGGTCTACGACCAGCTCATCCAGGACCCGGCGCGCATCGAAAAGACCCTCAAGGCCGGCGCCGAGAAGGCCCGCGCCATCGCCACGCCCTTCACGGCCCGGCTGCGGGAAGCCGTCGGCCTGCGCCGGCTCGACAGCGTGGTGTCGGCCTCCGCCGCCAAAGCCGCCAAATCGGCCGCCCCGGCGTTCAAGCAATACCGTGAAAGCGACGGCCTCTTCTATTTCAAGCTGGTCGATGCCGGCGGACAGCTGTTGCTGCAAAGCACGGGGTTCGCTTCCGGCAAGGAGGCCGCCGGCGCCATTGCCCGCCTGCAACAGCAAGGCGCCCAGGCACTGGAGGGCTTGCAGGGGCAATTGACGACCCAGGCCGACCCGGCGGCGCTGGCCCAGGCCCTGGCCCATTTCGGCCCCCGCGACGAGTGAGTGACAACCCCGCGTCACCCCTGTTCAAGCTTTGATACACAATCGGGGTCTGCAGCGCATCCCCGAGAACGTGTCCTTCCGACCTCGGTCCCCACCCGGGGTTGAGCCGCTCGGCTCAAATACCCCCGGGTGTTTGGTTCCAAAAGTAGAAATAACGACTGCATTGGCACGTTATTGGCTATCGCCAAACACGTGCAATCTCGATATGCTGTCAACTCGACCTCCGTTATTACCGGCCCGCCAGTCATGAGTATTTTTGTTATCGACGACCACCCGCTGATGCGCGAAGCCGTCGTCATGCTGTTGCGACGCCTGCGTGCTTCCACGCAGGTCGTTGAACTTGAACGTCTGGCGGCCGTGAGCAAAGCCATCGCCGAACACGGCGAGCCCGAGCTGGTCTGCCTCGACCTGAAGCTGCCCGACACCAACGGCGTCTCGGGCGTGCGGGAGGTTCGGCAGATGCTGCCCGACACTTCGCTGATCGTGCTGTCGGCCTCGCCGTCGTCCGACTACGAAGACCTGGCCCGCGAAGCCGGTGCCGATGCCTACGTGGAGAAATCCGCCGGCGCCGCGCAGATCGCCAAGGTGCTGCGCGAATTCCTGGCCGACGAGGTCGAGGACGAAAACGCGCCCACCATTCCCGACAAGCTGTCCAAACGGCAGAAACAGCTGCTGGTCATGCTCGACCGGGGCCTGAGCAACCGCGACATCGCCGAGCAGCTGCAGATCAGCGAGCACACCGTCAAGGTGCACCTGTGGCGGCTGTTCCGCCGCCTCAACGTGAAGAGCCGCTCCCAGGCAAGCCACCTGGCGCGCACCGCCGGCCTGCTCGACCTCTGATCTCTCCCCTCAGAAGCCGGAGTTGACGCCCGCTGTCGAGTGGGCCTCCAGCGGCTCGCGCTGGGTGAAGTCCGGCAACATCACCCGGAACACGCTGCCCCGGTTGGCCACCGAGTTCAAGGCCAGCTGATACCCCATCAGCGAGGTGAGCTTGGAGACGATCGTCAGGCCCAGGCCCAGGCTGTCCTCGGTGCCCTGGTGCTGCGACACCCGGAAGAACTCCTGAAAGATCGCCTGCTGGTGCTCGCGGGCGATGCCCACACCGGTGTCCCACACCTCGAACACCAGCATGTCGTCGCGGTGGCGCAGCCCGAGCAACACGCCCCCGTGCTGCGTGTGGCGCAAGGCGTTGGACACCAGGTTGCCCAGAATGCGGCGCAGCACCACCGGATCGGACCAGATCGTGCAGGGCCGGGTGTGGGTGCGCAGGCGCAGCGACTTGCCCACCGCCACCGGCTCGAACTGCAGGGACAGGTCGGCGAACAGCTTCTTCACGTCCACGTGCTGCAGCCGCACCTTGTAGTTGCCGGCGTCGATGCGGGTCAGGTCGAACAGCGAGTCGAACAGCTCGTTGATCGCCCGCGTGGACTGCAGGATGCGCGGCGCGATGTCGCGCGCCATCTCCGGCTCGGTGGCCAGCCAGTCGGCGTACAGGCTGAGCGCGTGCACCGGCTGGCGCAGGTCGTGCGCGGCCGAGGCGAGGAAACGGTTCTTGGTCGCCACCGCCCGCAGGGACGCCCGGGTCTGCAGCGTCAGCGAGTCGATCAGCTCCTGGTTCGAGAATTGCAGCTCGAAGCTGGACCGATGCACCTCGTGCAGGCGCCGGCCCGCCATGATCAGCAAGCCCCAGAACACGAACAGCAGCGCCATCAGCACCAGGCCGATCTGCACCGCCTCGGGCTCGTGCAGCATCCACAGGGTGTTCCAGGCCAGCCCGACGAACACCGCGAAAATCAAGGCATTGGCGTACTGGCGGAACACCGGCAGGTAGGCACTGAAGGCCGTCAGGGTGAGCAAGCCTTGTCCGAGCACGACCAGGCCGCACACGAACTGGGTGGCCTGGGTGGACTGCTGGTAGCTCAGCAGCACCGGCCCGCCCCAGAGCAGCGCCATCACCGTCCAGGACCACTGGTAGCGTTCCACGAAGTTCATGCGCTGGGGGCCTTCCAGGCTGTCGTGGCGCAGCCGGTAGATACCGATCAGGCGGTAGCGCATCACCAGCATGGCCAGCGTGAGGGCGGCCCACACCACCAGCGCGATGGTGTTCGCCTGGCCGGCCATCAGGTAGACCAGCACCGGCAAGGACAGCACCCCCGCCAGCAGCGAGGGCCCCATGTTGTCCATCAGGACCCCGATGAGTTGGGAATTGACCCAGTGGTCGCGCACTTCGGGCGAAGCGGGCACATGCTGGTAGGTGGCGGGTTGGGTGTCGACGAGCATGAAAGGCCAGCAAACAATCGGTGGCGCATTGTCTCACCCGGCCTGCCGAAGCCCCCTGCGGCAAACCCCGCTTCCGCTCCTGTTAGAATCTGAGGCTTCGAACACGGAGAGGTGGCAGAGTGGTCGAATGCGCGGGACTCGAAATCCCGTGTACGTTTTCAACGTACCGTGGGTTCGAATCCCACCCTCTCCGCCAGGAAACTGGACACCGAAAAAGCCCTTCTAGATCAAGCATCTACGAGGGCTTTGTTTTTGGACTTTCCCCCACGCACTTCCCCTGCGCTTCGCTGCGTGTCACACGCATTGCAGAGACTCGCGCGGGAGCTTCAGCGCATCGGCTCAAGCGGGGGCAATGTTGGGGATGGTTTGAATGACTCCGCCCAGCCCCCCGATCAGCGACGCAATCTTGATGGGGTTCGATTTCTCACGATGCGTCTGGTCCTTCAAGTCCTGAAGCATCTCCAGCACCTCGGCAGTGGCGGACATACCCTGGGAAGCCCTCACCGCATCCTCGATGCGCGCCAGAGCTGCGAGCGCATTCCCGCTGTTGGGCATGTACACCGTTTGCACCACAGAGGCGGTTGGGTTCGCGCCCGTCTGTAGGGCGCCCACCGTCCCGTTCACGGTGATGTTGGGACCTTGCCTGTTTCCCAAAGCGGTAACTCGTATCTGAAGTCTTCCACCAGTTTGTCCGCCGCTTGCTTCAGAGCATCAGCGGCGAGCAGGTCCACGCTCAGCGTGAAGCCGCTCGAATGAAGCCCTCCCCTCCCACGAACTGCGAAGTGAGAGTTCCAACCGCACGGGAGTACTCGGCTGCGGTGTCGTGCACGACCCCATCGAGGCTCCTCAAGTCCGTTCGCGAGCAGTTGTCGTCAATGGTCGACACCCGAAGCTTCCGCCCAGATCTTCCAATGCAGTTCATCCCGGGATGTGCCGTTGGGACGGAAGTCCATCCATATTCAGAGGTATGCTGTTTGAACCATCTTTCATAGCCTGGAGATACCTTGGAACTTCGCCATTTGCGCTATTTCGTGGCCGTCGCCGAGGAGCTCAATTTCACCCGTGCCGCCGAACGGTTGTACATCGCGCAACCTCCGCTTAGCACTCAGATCCGCGCGCTGGAGGAAGAGCTGGGCGTTCAGCTGTTCGAGCGGGACAAGAAGCGGGTTTACCTCACACAGTCGGGACGGTATTTTCTGGAGCGCGCGCGCGGCATTCTCGCTTCCGTGCAAGACGCCAAGGATGAAGCACACCGCGCAGCAACGGGCGACGTCGGGAAACTGAGCATTGGTTTCACGGCGTCTTCGATCCTGACCCAGGCCCTGCCGCAGGCGATCAGACGCTACCAGTCGATTCACCCTTCCGTGGAGCTGAAGATGATGGAGCTTGCGTCGATGCATCAGCTCGATGCGATCCATCATCGGTCTCTGGATCTGGGTGTCTTGCGCAAGCCCAATGTGGGCGTGCCCACCGGCGTGGTGATCGAGGAGTGGTACTCGGCCCCCCTGGTGGCTGCCATGCCACAACAGCATGTGCTGACCAAGGGCAAGGGCATTCACATCGGCGAGTTGAAGAACGTTCCGCTGATCGTCTACCCCAGGGACGCCGGCATCGGTCTCTATTGGAAGGTGATGGATCTGTGCGCCAAGGCCGGGTTCCGTCCGGCCGTCATGCATGAGGCCCGCGATGCATCCACCATGATCGGCCTGGTGGCATCGGGTCTCGGTGTCGCCATCGTCCCTCAGGGTACCCAGTGCGTGCTGCTCGAAGGTGTCCTGTATAGCCGCATCCTCGACAAGGAGGCCGTCTCAAGCCTCTACCTGGGCTACCGGGATGCCGACACGAATCCTCACCTGGACCGCTTTCTGAGCGTGCTGAGATCGTCCGCCGAAACCCGCCGGTCCCTGCAGGCATAGGCCCCTCCACCCAGCGTCACGTCACGCCTAGGGCAGCGACCACAGCATGCGCACGGCGGTGACTGCCATCAACATGGCAAACATCAGGCGCAGCACCCGCACATTCACACGTCGGGTGAACCGGGCGCCGAGCGCCATCGCGCTGGCGCTCGCCGGGAAAACGATCGCCGCAACCAGCACATGGACGTAGCCGAGGCTGCCGAGAGGGGTTCTGGCATCGCCCCAGCCGTTCACCATGAAGGCCATCGCACCAGGCAGGCCGACCATCGCACCCAGCACCGAGGCGGTACCGATGGCCACCGGCATGGGCGTGTGCAAGGCATGCAGCAAGGGCACTGTCAAGGTGGCACCGCCGATGCCGACCCAGGTGGACAGGGCGCCGATCGAAACCCCCATCAGACCGGTGGCGCAGGGCCCTGGCAGTCCCTGTCGCAGAGACAGGCTCTTGCTGAACACCATGTTCAGGGACACGACCGCAGCGACGATCGCAAATGCCAGCGTCAGCCCCGCACTGTGGATTTTTCCGACCATGGCACCGGCCAGCACAGCACCCAGCAGAACCGGTGGCGCCAGGCGCTTCACGATACCGGTGTCCACGTTGCCGCGCTGCCAATGCACGCGCATGCCGAGTATCGACGTGGGTACCACCGTCGCCAGGGCTGTGCCGACCACCAGATGCATGCGGATGTCGGCATCCACGCCCAGTACCGCGAAGCTGTGGTACAGCACGGGGATCAGGATCAGCCCGCCACCCGCGCCGATCATGCCACCCAGGAAGCCGGCCACGCCGCCGGCCACCACGAGCAAGGCACCGATCCCCAGCAGGGCGGCCCCATCGAATGCGGGCATCAGCGCTGCGCGATCGCCAGACCACCCGGCAACGCTGGCCAGCTCATTCCAGCTTGATCCCTTTGGCCTTGATCAACTTCCCCATCACCTCCGAATCGCGTTTGATGATGGCCTCGGTTTCCGCGGGCGTGGTAGAGGAGATATCCAGCCCGGCATCGGCGATGTACTTCACCATCTCGGGAGAGCGGTTGATCGTGGTCAGTTCCTGATGCAGCCGCTGCATGACCGCTGCAGGCGTCTTTGCCGGTACCCAGAAGCCCAGCCAGGTAAAAATTTCCAGCCCCGGGTACAGCTCCGCCAGTGTGGGCACGTCGGGAAGGGCAGGACTGCGCTTGCTGCCCGTGTAGGCCAGGGCACGCACGCGACCTGACTTGATGTTGGGCAATGCCGAAATGGGGGGTTCAAAACCCAGCATCACCTGTCCGCTCATGAGATCGGGCAAGACGCCTTGCTTGTAGGGTACATGCAGCATCTCGATGCCGGCCGCCTCCTGGATCAACTCGAAGCCGAGGTGCGAGGTCGTCCCCAGCCCATAGGACGCAAACGAGATCTTGCCCGGTTGTGACTTGGCCAATGCCACCAGTTCTGCCATCGATCGCGCGGGCAGCGTATTGCTCGCGACGATGAACGACCCGCCTCGCAAGGCCTGCATGATGGGGGTCAAGTCCGTCTTCGGATCGTATGGAATCTTGGGCAGGAGGAAGGGAACGGTCGTGAACGGATTGCTCGTGGAAAACAGCAGCGTGTAACCATCGGGCGCGGCCTTGGCGACCGTGTCGGTGCCCAGGGTCGCGAGGGCGCCAGGCTTGTTCTCCACCACCACCCCCACATTCAGGGCCTTGGTCAACTTGTCGGCATAGGCACGGGCGAAGGCATCCGAGCCCACCCCTGCCGGCGTCGGTGTCACGATCTTGATCGTGCGGCTGGGCCAATCGGTCGTCTGGGCCCAGGTGGCTGCACCCACCAAGGTCATGCTGGTCGCGAGCAGCAAAGCACGGGGGAATTTCATGATCTGTCTCCTGTTGTGGGATATGAAGTGCCATCGAGGCCGGGTACGGTGACGCGGCCGGGGTCGTTGCCATGCGCGACCAGCTGGTCGACCGCATAGTCGGTCACGCAACCCGAGAGCAGTTGGCGCGGGTCTTCCAGCACCACCCGCAATCGGGTGTTCAGCGCACGCCAGTCCTCCGGCCCGCCGATCTCGGGCATCTCACTGACTTCCAGCGTGTGGTCATCGAGCACGGGCCGCGACTGGCCGGACGCGGCGTACCGGGCGTAGCCCTCGTACATAAGCGGTCCGAGTTCGCTGACCGCGCGGGTCTGGCACCACAGCTGGCGCAGCGGCGTCTCGAACGCGCGCACGGTCGCGTCGTCCATCGGCTGTTGTGGCGCAGCGAAGCCCGGGGCGTGGGGGGCGATGTAGAGGCGGTCGAGGCCCAGCCGCTGGCGCGAGGCGCCCAGCAGCATGGCGCACACCGAGTTGCTGGTCCAAGTCACGCCGGCGGTGGGCCGGCCCTGGCGCCCGACGATCAGCGCCATCGCGCGCGACCAGTCGATCTGATGACGGTCGAACCAGGTGATGACGCGGTGCGCGATGTCCATGCCAACCAGGAAGAAGGTGGCGATCATCACCTTGTTTATGGGCACCGTGGCGCCCACGGCGGAGCCGGTGGCTTCCAGGAAGTGCTCGCGCAGGTCTTCGCGCGTGAAGCACGCGGGGTCTGCCAGCACACGCTCGATGTAGCGCTCGGTCACGATGCAGGCGTAATCCACCATGTCGGCGATGCGCTGCTCGCGGCCTCGGTAGGCGGCCACCGCGATCTGGTCGCGCCACAGTTCCATGGAATTCGCGGCGCGCGCGACGCGGGTGCTCTCCAGCAGGCGCTGCGCTTCGGTGCGCCAGAGCGTGCCCTGCGGATCGATCTCCCGCATGCGCAGCAGCGTGGCCACGGCCGGGCCGTGGTGCGAGATGCCGGCCAGCTCCTTAAAGCCGCGCGTGCCGAGCCGGAAGCCCACGACCTCGGGCGCCCGGCCGCCGCCGGGGTAGAGCATGAAGTCGCCGCTGGTGGCGACGATCAGCGGGTCGTTCTGTGTGGCCGTGGCCGTCAGGGCGGCCAGTCGGGCGCCCATGCTCTCGGGGCCGGCCGTGTAGGTCTCGAACAGGCGCAGCAGTTCGGGGTTCTGGTAGGGCTGGTTCATAGTGTGTAGACCTTGCTCGGCGTGCGGAACCGGACCTCGGCGCTGAGGCTTTCGGTCACCACCAGGTAGGTGGTGCCGTTGTCCGTGAAGCAGGTGGCGTCGGTGCCACCCAGCGTGTCGAACAGCTGGTCGACCAACAGCTGTCCGCTCTCGAAACGATAGATGCAGGATTGCAGCGCGGTGATGGGCGCTTCGCGCGTGCCCAGCAGGAAGTTGACCTGCACCAGGCGCCCGCCTTGGGCCGTCTCGATCCAGCAGAACTCGCGCCCGCCGGGCCCGCTGAGCACCTGGTGGATCACGAAGCGGCCGTCGACCCAGCGGTGCAGCAGCGTCTGGCCGTGCAGGTTCGCGAAGGCCAGCCACGACTCGCCTTGCGCCTCGAAGAAGCAGAAGGCGCGCCCACTCTGGCCTTCCAGTTGCTGGAAGGGTTCGAAGGCGCGGCCATTCCAGCGCAGCAAGCGGGATGGCTCCACATGGTCGGCGTGCCCCAGCAGCGTTTCGCCGCCCACCTCGAAGAACGCCCAGTTGTAGCCCCAGGCGGAAGGCACGGTCTGGAACGGCACGAATTGCGCGCCGTCCCACTCGAAGATGCTGGACTGCGTGTGGGGGTGCGTGGCCGCCACCCCGTCCATCTTCACGCCCAGCGCCCAGGCGAGGAACACGCGCTCGCCGATGCGGAAGTGCTTGCACTGTTTCGCGGCGAAGGTGGGGATCTGCTGGAAGGGCAGGAAGCGGCCGTCGATCAGCTCGAAGACCGTGGACAGCGCGTCCAGCGAATACGGGCCCGCACCGGTGCGCAGGCTGGCAGTGGCCAGGAAGGCGCGATCACCGATGGTGAAGAACTCGGCGTCTTCCCCACCCGGCACGGGGAGCGTGCTGTGGGGCAGGAATTGGCCGTCCTGCCAGCGGTAGACAAGGGCCTCGGTGTCGCTGTTGCCCAGCGTCATCTGCGCGGGCTGGCCGGGGATGTCGATGCAGAGCTGAGGCACCACGAGGTAACGCACACCCTTGTGGGTAAAGGTTTCGGCCGCGCGTGCGCCACTGGTGTCGAGTTCCTGGACGAGGTTCATCGCTGCGGGCTTTCAAAGCCGAACAGGCGCGCCGGGTTGTCGGTCAGGATGCGCTGGCGCGCGTCCTTCTCGGGCACCCAGTCGCCCAGCAGATTGAGCAGCTCGCCGGTGTCGCGCCCGCCTTCCGGGATGTGCGGCCAGTCGCTGCCCCAGATCACGCGGTCCGGGACGGTCTCGACGATCGCGCGGGCCAAGGGGCGCAGCTTGGCGTAGTTGCCGTCCTTGGCCAGTCGGTAGGGGCCGGAGAGCTTGAACCAACCGCGCCCGTCCGCCACCGCCCGCAGCAGGCGGTCGAAGTCGCTGCGGTTGAGGCCGTCACTCTCCAGCATGTAGCCCATGTGGTCGATCACGAAGTCGGACTCGACATCGGCCAGGTAGGGGATGAGATCGCGCACCACCCAGCCCGGCGTGTAGAACTGCACGTGCCAGCCCATCGCGCTCACGCGCTTCACGCTGCGCTGGATGTAGGTCGCCAGCTCGGCCGTCGGCAGGGGCGAACGCAGGAACAGATCGAGCCGAAGGGCACGCACACCCAGCCGGTGCATGGTTTCGAGCTCCGCATCACTGACGTGGTCCTCGACCATCGCCACACCGCGCGCCTGGCTGCCCGCGATCTTCAGGGCGTCGAGCATGCAGCGGTTGTCGGTGCCATAAAAGCTGGGCTGCACGATCACGAAGCGCTGGATGTCCAGCGCCGAGAGGGCCGACTGCAGCTGCGGCAGGTTGCCGTCCGGCAGGGTGTAGTGGGGCTGGGCCACATGCGGGTACCGGTCGGCCGGGCCGAACACGTGCACATGGGCGTCGCAGGCGCCGGCGGGAACGGGGAACGTGGGGCGCGCCAGCGTGTGCGCCGCGCGCATGGGTTTGGAGGTGAGGATGTCGTGGCTCATGAGGAAGTCGAAGGAGAAGAGGCCAGGGCCTGTTGGGCGCGCTCATGCAACGCCGCCAGGAGGATGTCGCTGTCGATACCGGTCATCAAGAAGGGTGCGGCGCCGCGCTGGATCAGCTCGGCCGAATAGGCGTTGTCCGGGATGCCGCCGATGGCCAGTGGCTTGCCGGCACGCGCACAGGCGGCCAACACGTGCTCGTGGGCTTCGCGCACGCGCGGATGCTTGTGCTCGCCTGGGACACCGAGTTCCGCGCACAGGTCGTTGGTGCCCATGCCGACGATGTCGACCCCCGGGGTGGACGCGATGGCTTCCGCGTTCTCCACGCCCAGCGGACTCTCGATCAGCACCTTGAGCGCGGTGGCACGGTTCATCGCACCGTACAGCTGGGCGGCCGCTACCTTGCGGAACGCCAGCTGGGGCAGCGAGCCGATGGCGGAGCGGTGACCCAACGGCGGGAAGCGGCAGGCGGCCACGAGGTCGGCGGCCTGGGCCGCGGTCTCGATCCGGGGCGCAATGATGCCCAGTGCCCCTCCGTCCAGCAGGCGCCCGATCACGCCGTATTCGCGCTCGGGCACCCGCACGAAACCGACCAGCCCCAGGTCCAGGGCCGTCGAGCAGATCTGGGCGGCGGTGTCGATGGCCATGGCGCTGTGCTCCAGGTCCACCCAGATGGCGTGATGGCCGCTGGCCTGCGCGTACCGTGCAATGTCACCCGTGCGTGAGGACCGCACGCCAAGCGCCAGGACCGGCTGCCGCTGGGCCAGGCGCTGCAGCACAGGGTTGATGGATCTGGCGGCCAGCCAATGGTCGAGTTCGGCGTTCATTGAAAGTGTGGGTATGGATGGGATGTGAGGGCATCCTAGAGCCGACATCCCATATCCGCAAATACCGAATACAGATCGGCATCCATACGCATCGGATATCAAATTTTGATGCCAGAGTTGTCTCAAAGAGTCCGATGAACTCAGACATGGCTCATACAAATTAAGTATCGTTATCGACTCAAAAAGAGTATTGGTCGATACGGATCACCCCTCCTAGGATTCGCCAGCCCGCACGCCCTGTACAGGAAGTGCGGCTCATCCCCTCTTATTCCCTGGAGACAAAATGAACCCATCCACATGGACCCGCGGCCTGAAATCCGCTCTCGCAGCGGCCGCCTGCGCCGCGCTGAGTCCGGCGGCCCTCGCCCAGTCTTCCGTGCAGATCTTCGGCACGGTGGACTTGAACCTGACATCCACCAAAGCCGGTGGCACCTCCAACAACGCGATGGACCAGGGGGCGAACATCTTCCCGAGCCGATTCGGCTTCCGAGGCACGGAAGACCTGGGCGGAGGCCTCTCGGCCAGCTTCTGGCTGGAGTCCGCGTTCCTGCCAGACACCGGTCAGCTTCAGGGCGTGTTCTTCTCGCGCCGCTCCACGCTCAGCCTGGCCAGCCAATCGCTGGGTGAGTTGCGCCTGGGCCGCGACTACACGCCGACCTTCTGGAACCTCTCGCAGTTCTCGCCCTTCGGCACGGTGGGCGTGGGCGGCTCCAGCAACATCATCGAAGGCTGGCCCTTCGGCGTGGGCGGCGCGCGCACCCTGGTGCGCTCGGACAACTCCATCGGTTACTTCACGCCCAGGAACCTGGGCGGTTTCTATGGGCAGGCCATGATGACCCTGGCCGAAGGCATGGCGGGTGCGAAGTACCGCGGCCTGCGCGTGGGGTATGCCGCCGGCCCATTCGATATGGCGGGTGCCTACGCCACCACGGACACGCCTGCAGGACGCTACAAGACGGCCAGCCTGGGCGGCACCTACGACTTCACCGCCGCCAAGCTGTACGCGAACTACTATGTGCAGCAGGTTCCCAACGACAAGCAGGTCAACCTCATGGTGGGCGTGTCCGTGCCCGTGGGTGCAGGCAACATCAAGCTCTCCCTGGCCCGATCCGACCGCTCCGGCCCCGGTTTGGAGGCGGATGACGCCAGCCAGCTGGCCATCGGCTATGTGCATCGGCTGAGCAAACGCACCTCGGTCTACGCCATGTACGGCGGCATCCGCAACAAGGGCGCTGCAGCCTACGTCACGGCCGACAGTTCACCCGCCGCCACCCCCGGTGGCTCGGCGCGCGGCGCGCAGGTGGGCATCTCACACAACTTCTGACGCCAAAAGGGTTGGCCGCCCGCGGGCGGCCAACTCAGGCGCTGATGCATCGCGCCCTCAGCGCTTGCCGATTCGGCAACGGCTCCAGACCGTCACTTGAGAGGATGTCGCCCGTGGCACGTTCTGCAACAGGCGGGTGGGCCGAAGCCCGACGGTCACTGCTTGATCGCTTCGACCTGCAGTACCAGCCGCACGCTGTCCGGAAAGCGCGGGATGCCGAATTCGATGCCCCAGGCGCTGCGGTGGATGGTCGCCTCGAAGTCGCCGCCGCAGACTTCGCGCTTGAGCATGCCGTTCATGTAGCAGGTGAAGCGCAGGGCCTTGAGCTTGACGGGATGGGTCTTGCCCACCAGGGTGAGCTGGCCATTGACTTCCACCACCTTGTCGCCGTTGAAGACGAAGCTGTCCGCCACGAACCTGGCCGTCGGGTGCTGCTCCACATCGAAGAAGTCCTTGGACTGCAGCTGCTTGTTGAACGGGGGCACGCCGGTGTTGATCGAGCTCATGTCCAGGGTTAGGTTGACGCTGCCCGTCCGGGCCTGCGGATCGAACTCGACGACGCCTTCCTTCTTGTCGAAGCGGCCGCGGTTGGTCGAGATGATGTGATCGATCTCGAACATGATGTGGGTGTGCAGCGGGTCGAGGTTGTAGGTGGCCGATTGGGCCGACGCACAGGCCGACGCCGCGAGCAGCAGAGACAAGAGTTTTTTCATGGTTTTCAATGGATGGTTAAAGCGCCGCCATGCCCGACAGCGCGAGTTTGAACTTCACCTGCACCTCGTTGGCGACCATAGAGGTGTCCGACCAGTCCCCCTCGCCGATCTTGAATTCGAGCCGCTTGACCGTGAACGCGCCGGTGGCGATGGTCACGGCGCCGCTCCTGGCCAAGGTCACCGGGACCTGAACGTCCCGGGTCGTTCCCTTGATGCTCAGGCGGCCCGTCAGCTCGTAACGGCCCGGGCCCGCGGATTTGATGGCCATGGAATCAAGACTGGCCTGCGGAAATCTCGCGACGTGGAGCCATTCGCTCCTGACCGCTTCGACGTCGGTTTCCGCCGAACCGAAGCGCGCGCTGCCGGTGTCGATGCGCAGCGCGACCTTGCCCACCTCCGGCTTCCTGGGGTCAAAGTCGACCAGGCCGCTGAACCTCGTGAAGCGCCCCTCCACGGGCACCCCCATCTGGCGGAAGGTAAAAGCGATCTCGCTTTGCGCCGGTTCCAGTTTCTGGGCCATCGCCGCGCCAGCGCCCGTCAGGGCGACAGCGGTGATGCCGATGAGAAGTCTGTTGTTCATGCTCGGTTCCTGTCGGTCGTTCGCGGGACCATGCGCGACAGGATCCCGTCCTTGTCGAGAAACTGGTGTTTGAACACGGCCGCGAGGTGCAGCGCGATGACGGCCCCAAGCGTCAGCGCCAGACCGGCGTGAAGGGATTTCAGGACATCCGCCAGTGCCTTGTCGGGTGCCACCAGATCGGGCAAGGGCAAGACCCCGAAAACGACCACGGGAAAGCCGGACGCGGAGCTGTAGGCCCAGCCCGCCAGTGGCACGGCGAAAAACAGTGCGTACATCAGGCCATGCGAAAAGTGGGCGGCGCGGCGCTGCCATGTCGGCATGGGCAGGTCCGCCGGCGGGCGGTGCGTGGCGCGCCACCCAAGGCGAACGGAGGAGAGCACCAGAATGGTGATGCCCAGCCATTTGTGCCAGTTGTAGAGCTTGAGTCGGGCCGGCGACATCGGTAGGCCCGTCATGTAAACGCCCATCGCAACAGCGGACAGAATCATCAGCGCTGCCAGCCAGTGAATCACGATCGCCGTCAGGGAGTATTTGGGACTCTGCTTCATCTGGTGCGTCCAATGAGCGGATCGTAGGTCGGCGTATCGATACATTCAAATACTCGTTATGTATGTTTTACGGTATCTGAAACGTATCGATAGGATGCAAACTCAAACCGTCATCGGTGCCCCCCTCACCCCGCTCGGATTTCAGTGAGAATGGCTCGCTCGGTTTTGCTCCCATCCCCAAAGCCCATAAAAAAAGCGCCTTTCAGGCGCTTTTTTTGTAGGCGAAAAGCCTCAACGCATCAGGCAGCCGCCTGCACGCGGCGGCGGCGCGACAGCCAGCCGACCATGCCCAGGCCGCTGAGCAGCAGGGCGTAGGTTTCAGGTTCCGGTACCGCGGCCACGGTGATGCTCAGGCTGTCACCGGCGTTGAGGCCGTTGATGGACCAGTTCACACCGCCGTCGTTCAGCGAGTTGCCGATGGCGACGTCCAGGAACTCGGACTTCGAGAAGTCCACGCTGGCGTTGCTGCCGTTGAAGTTGATCGCGCTGACCGTGCCGTACTGCGGCGTCACCGTGCCCAGGTTGCCGAAGGTGCCGGTGCTCAGGCTGAACGACAGGCCCTCGAAGCCGGTGTCGCCCAGGAAGTTGGCCAGCAGCGCATTGAACGACAGGCTGCCGCCGATCAGGTCGGCCGCGTCGATGGTGTAGTTCAGGGTCATGGGCGCCAGCGACGAGAAGTCGATGTCGAACGACAGCAGCCCGTCGGTGCTGAAGTCCCTGAATTCCGAATCGCCACCCATGACGCCGTTGAAGCTGATGGCGTGCGCGGGCATGGCGGCCAGCATGGCGGCCGCAGCGGCCAGGGAGAAGAGGTGTTTTTTCATGATGTGCTCCAAAGTCGTTGGGTAAAAAATCAAAGGCTGCCCTTGGTCCACGGGCCGGTGATGGCCAGCGTGACGCCGGTGTAGATGTTCACGAACAGCACGCGGCCGTCGGGGCTGAACACGCTGCCGGCCCATTCGGTGTTGCGCTGGTTGCCGGTGGTGGCGCCGGTCTTGCCGACGGCGTCGAGCTGGGCGCGCGTGAAGTTGTAGTTGTTGCGGGCGAAGATGTAGCTGTTGCCGGCCGGCGTGAGCACCTTCAGGTCCTGGGACGGGATCGTGGCGCTGGTCGGGCTGCTGTTGCCGCCGTCTTCGTTGAACAGCAGGCCACCGCGCGGGCTCACGCAGATGTTGTCGGGCGAGTTGCCGACCACGCGGTCGCGGCTCACGAAGATGGCCTTGAGCACCAGGGTGGACAGGTCCAGCGCCCAGATCACGCCCGCGCGCGCCGGCAGCGTGGAGGTGGCCGAGCTGGTGGCCTTGTCGGTGAAGAACACCACACCGTTGGCGACCCAGCAGCCTTCGTTGGCGCCGAAGATCGCGCCACCGTTGGCGTAGGCGCCGCGGAACGGGCCGCTGCCGGTGACGGTGCTGACCGTCGTCGTCACGGAAGCACGGTCGGCATCGGGATCGGCGATCTCGACCCACTCGCACTGGAACTCCTGGCACAGCGTGGGGAAGCGCAGGTCGGCGCCGGGCTGGCCCCGCACGGCCAGGCCTTGCAGGCGGCCGCCTTCGTGCAGCGAGCCCAGGCCGCCGTTGATGTTGTTCGGCAGGAAGCGGTACAACGTGTTGGCGTTGCCGGCGTCTTCGGTGAGGTACCAGTAACCCGTGTCCAGGTCCAGCGCGCTGGCTTCGTGCGCCATGCGGCCCATGTCGCGGATGGGGTTGACGTTGGCGGCGTTCAGGCTGGTGTCGGCCGGGATCTCGAAGATGTAGCCGTGCTTCTTGCCTTCGCTGCTGATGGCGTTGCTGCCGATCTCTTCGTTGCTCAGCCAGCTGCCCCAGGACGAGGAGCCGCCGGCGCACGGGCGGTAGATGCCGCCGAAGGAGGCGTAGCTTTCCACCCAGTTGCCGTCACGGAACACCAGGTTCGTGTTGCCGCCGATCTGGTAGTCGCTGCCCGTCAGGCCGGTGTCGTACTTGGCCACGTTGGAGCGGCTGCCGCCGATGATGTTCGCGGCGTTGGTGGAGGTGCTCTGCTCGTGGTTGCGCACCAGGATGATTTCGTTGCTGCGGCCGACGCGGCGCGAGACGACCACGCCCATGCCGTCGTGGTTGCCCGGCGTGGGCAGGCCGTCGTTCATGATGTCGCCGCGCCAGCCGTAGCTCTTGTAGGAGAAGCCGGCGGGCAGCTCGATCAGGGGCAGGCCGGTGATCATGTCGTTCACCGGGGCGGTGGGGCCGTAGGGGCTGTTGACCAGCGCGGAGGCGTCGGCCGGCGAGCAGCTCGCGTTGTAGCCCTGGTCGACGGTGTTGGCCATCGCGGTGATGGGGCCGGTGAACGCGGCGGTGATGGCGGCGGCACTGCCGCCGAGCAGCATGCTGCGGCGAGAAAGATCGGGGTGGCCGTTGGACTGGTCTGACATGGAAGTTCCTCGTGGGAGTTGTGGGGAAAACGGAGGTCCCCAGCATCCCGCGAGGCCATGAACCGGCAGTGACATCGCGCTGGACGATGGGCTGCGTTTCATGTCGGCGCCGCAATGAAACATGGGCCGAACGGCCCCCTTCGATCAGCGCAGCGCGGGCACGGTCGGCACGCGGCCGTAGACATCGTCGAAACGCACGATGTCGTCTTCACCCAGGTAAGCGCCCGACTGCACCTCGATCATTTCCAGATCGAACCGGCCCGGGTTCTCCAGCCGGTGGGTCTTGCCCAGCGGGATGAAGGTGGACTCGTTTTCCGTCAGCAGGAATTCGCGGTCGTCGCACGTCACCTGCGCCGTGCCTTTCACGACGATCCAGTGCTCGGCGCGGTGGTGGTGCATTTGCAGCGATAGCGCCGCGCCCGGCTTGACCACGATGCGCTTGACCTGGAAGCGCGCGCCCGCATCCACGCTGTCGTACCAGCCCCAGGGCCGATGGATCTTGCGGTGGGCCTTCGATTCGGGGCGGCCCTCGCGCCTCAGTTGCTCCACGATCTGCTTGACGTCCTGCGCCCGGTCCTTGTGAACGACCAGCACCGCATCGGCCGTTTCCACCACCACCAGATCGTCCACGCCGCAGCAGGTCACCAGCCGGCGCTCGGCCATCACCAGCGTGTTGCGCGCATCGCGCAACACCACATCGCCCTGGACCGCATTGCCCGCCTCGTCCTTGGGCAGGCACTGCCACACCGAGTTCCACGCGCCCACATCGGACCATCCCGCCGCCAGCGGCACAACCACACCGTGGGGCAGCGCCGGGTCGCGCGCGCCGCCCACGACAAGGCGCTCCATGACCGCATAGTCGATCGAATCGCTCGGGCAGGCCGCGAACGCCGCCATCGGCAGGCGGATGAAATCGCTGTCGCTGCGGCGCGTGTCCCAGGTGGTGGACACCGCGGTGGCGATGTCGGGCCGGCAGTGGCGCAGCGCCTTCAGCCAGACCGACGCCCGCACCATGAACAGGCCCGCGTTCCACAGGCACTCGCCCTCGCGCACCAGGCGTTCGGCGGTGGCTTCGTCGGGCTTCTCCAGAAAGCGGGCGATGGACCAGACGGGGGTGCCGTCCGCCGCCAACGCAAAGGCCGGCCCGCGCTGGATGTAGCCGTAGCCGGTCTCGGGCGCCGTCGGCACCACACCAAACGTCACCATGGCCCCCGCCATCGCCAGCGGCGCGGCGGCAGCCACGGCGCGAGCGAAAGCGGTGGCGTCCGGGATGAGGTGATCGGCCGGCATCACCAGCATCAGCGGATCGTCGTCGCCGGCGCCGACCGCGTGTGCGGCGACGGCCATGGCCGGTGCCGTGTTGCGTCCCACGGGCTCCAGCACGATGCGGCCCTCGCTGCCGATCTGCCGCAGCTGTTCCGCGATCACGAACCGGTAGTCCTCCCCGCACACCACCAGCGCTTGCGCCACGCCCGGCAGACCGGCCGCGCGGCGCAGCGTGGCCTGCAACAGCGACTCGGCCCCGCCCAGGGCCAGCAACTGCTTGGGGTATTGGTCGCGCGAGAGCGGCCAGAGGCGGCTGCCGGAGCCGCCAGAAAGAACGACGGGAACGATGGAAGTCGAAGGCATGGTGTTCACGCTGGAGAAAAAAGCGCGAATGTAGGGGCGGCACGTGTGGCGCAGATGACAGCCCGGTTTCCGCCGTCCGGGGGTTTCCCGCGGCTGTCTTCATCGTGCATTCAAGGTGTCACATACGGCGAGCAGACTGGCGCCCTGCCCGTTGCACCGGGGGAACTCCCTTGACCCAGACGACCGCCCAGGGCCTTTCGCCCGCCACCCTCCCGCGCAGCCACCCGAGCGCCTCCAGCCGGGGTGGCCTGTTGCATGCGCTGGAGGTTTCGCTGAGCCCGCTGGTGGGCGTGGCCTGCCTCTGGGCGCTCGCCCGCACGATGGACGGCGGCATCCACCCGGAATACTTCATCCTCGGCGTGGTGGTGTTCGCCCTCACCTTCCCCGGCCCGGCCCGCCTCACCGTCTCCGCCCGCGTGCTGGTGGTCGATGTGCTGCTGAGCTGGGGCGCCACCCTGGGCCTGCTGCTGGCCGCGGGCCTCGTCACCGGCTACCTGCGCGCCTACCCGGCGGACCTGCTGATGGCCTGGGCCGCGGTGGTGCCGGTGGTGGACACCCTCGGCTGGCTGGCACTGCGGCGCGCGGCCCCCGCGCTGGTGCGCCTGCAAGGCCCGCCCGACCGCGCCCTGGTCGTCGGCATGAACCACCAGGGCCTGGCGCTGGCCCACAGCCTGAAGGCCGCCGTCTTCAACAACATCGACGTGGTCGGCTTCGTGGACGACCGCAGCCGCGAGCGCCTGCAGACCGACGCGCCGTTCACTCTGCTCGGCCGCTTCGACCGCCTGGCCGAGGTGATCAACAGCCAGCGCATCAGCCTGATCTACATCTCGCTGCCCATGGCCTCGCAGCCCCGCATCCTGAAGATCCTGGACGACCTCAAGGACACCACCGCCTCCATCTACTTCGTGCCCGACATGTTCGTCACCGACCTGATCCAGAGCAAGCCCACACTGCTGTGCGGCATGCCGGTGATCTCGGTCTGCGACACGCCGTTCCAGGGCCTCAATGGCCTGCTCAAGCGCGGCAGCGACATCGTGCTGGCCTCGGTCATCCTGCTGGGCCTGGCCCCGGTCATGCTGGCGATCGCGCTGGCCGTCAAGTTCGGATCGCCGGGCCCGGTCATCTTCAAGCAGCGCCGCTACGGCCAGGAAGGCGAAGAGATCGTGGTCTACAAGTTCCGCTCGATGACCGTGGCCGAAGACGGCCCGAACATCCAGCAGGCGCGCCGCGACGACAAGCGCATCACGCCGCTGGGGGCCTTCCTGCGCAAGACCTCGCTGGACGAACTGCCGCAGTTCATCAACGTGCTGCAGGGCCGCATGAGCATCGTGGGGCCGCGCCCGCACGCGGTGGCGCACAACGAGCTGTACCGCAAGCTCATCAAGGGCTACATGGTGCGGCACAAGGTCAAGCCCGGCATCACCGGCTGGGCGCAGGTCAACGGCTACCGCGGCGAGACCGACACGCTGGAGAAGATGGAAGGCCGCATCGAATACGACCTGGACTACCTGCGCAACTGGTCGCTCAAGCTCGACCTGCTGATCGTCCTCAAGACGGTCCGCCTGGTGTTCAAAGACCAGCAGGCGTACTGACCGACATGGTTCGCCTCGCCTGCCTCGCCCGTTGGGCGACCCCTTTGTTCGCCCTGGGATGCATCGGCGGCGCCCTGGCCCAGGACACCGACGGCCTGGACCTCTCCGCCTCCTACTCGCTGCGGCACGACGACAACCTGTTTCGCCTGCCCGACGGCGTGCGGCCGCAGACCGTGCTGGGCCGGCCCAGTGCCGCGGAGACCATGGACATCAGCTCGCTCGGCCTGCGCTACGCCAAGACGCACAGCCTGCAGCGCATCGAGCTCGACGTGAGCCTGGTCGACTACCGCTACCGCACCCACCAGCGGCTCGACCTGCTGGCCACCAACTACGACCTGGCCTGGCGCTGGGCCCTCACACCGCGCCTGCGCGGCAGCTTGCGCGCCGAACAGGACGAGAGCGTCAACAGCTTCGACGATGCCAGCGTGCTCACCAGCGGCAACCAGCGCACCCAGCGGCACGAGGCCTTCGACGCGGTGTACGAGATCGACGGCGCCTGGCGCCTGGTCGCGGGCGTGCTGCGCACGCGCAACCAGAACGAGCAGCCCCTGCTCGGTGAAGAAAGCTATGTGCTTCGCTCGGCCGAAGCCGGCCTGCGCTACGACGCGAGCTCCGGCAGCTCCGTCACCTGGCGGCTGCGCAAGGGCAGCGGCAGCACGCTGGCCAGCCTGTCGCCGCCCGTGCTGCTGCGAGACACCGAATTCGACCAGGACGAACAGGTGCTCGACCTGCGCTGGCTCGCCAGCGCCAAGACCACCGTCGAGCTCAACCTCGTCCACCTGCAGCGCCGGCACGAGCGCCTGGCGCTGCGCGATTACGGCGGCACCAACGCCGCGCTCTCGCTGCGCTGGGCGGCCACGGCCAAGACCCTGTGGACCTTGCAATGGTCGTCCGACGTGTCGAGCTACCAGTCGCTCAACGCCAGCCACGTGCGCACCGACCGGCTGCAGCTCGGCCACGTGTGGCAGATCGCCGCGCGCACCACGCTGCAGGCCAGCCTGGGCGAAACGCGCCGCCGCTTCCTCGGCCCGCCCCCCGGCCAGGCCCCCGACCCCACGCGCGAAGCCACGCAGGAAGCCAGCCTGGGCCTGCGCTGGGCGGTGAGCCGCAACCTGTCGCTCAACACCTCGCTGCAGCACACCCAGCGGCGAGGCAACCGTCCCGGTTTGGCGTTCTCGAGCACACAGGCCATGGTCGGCCTGAGCCTGCGGACTTCGCAGTGACTCAACGGACTTCCGGGCCCTCGATCGAGCGGTCCACCTCCGCCGAACGCAAGGGCAGGCCGTGGCGCGGTTCGGCCGACAGGCTCAGCGGGCCGAACCAGGCCTGCACCTTTTCACCCGTGTTGTTGGAGTCGGTCATGACCCCGACGGCCAGGAGGCGGCCTGGCGCCTCGCCGAACACCTCGCGGTAGTCCGCCTCGATGTCGCGCTCCACGTCCACCCACTGGTTGAGGCGCTGCGGACCGGACTCCACCACCAGCTTGCGGATGCGCTGGGTGTGCGGGTTGGGGATCACGCTGCCCACCGGGTAGCGGTGGTCCCACACGTACATCAGGGTCGCGAAGGGCAAGGGCTCGCCCGAGACCAGCTGCGCGATCTCCGACAGCATGTGGTCGCGCGGCGCCATGCGGCTGCGGTCGCCGTCGAAAGCGAGGATCACGCGCACCACCGCGTCGTCGATGTCCGCGTCGCGCAGATCGGCCTGCTCGTTGAGCGCGGGCACGAACCAGGAGAACGACAGCCAGCGCGCCGCGCCCACGTCCTGCGGCGCGAGCTTCATGCGCAGCGTGCTGTTGCCGCCGTCGCTGCGCGCCAGCAGGGCGGCGCGCCCTTCGTGCCGCGTGGGGCTGTATTGCGTGGGCGTCTGGCTGCCATAGCGCAGGTGCGTCCAGGTGGCCGGGCCGTCGGCCCCCACCCAGTGCATCTGCTGCGCCCAGGCCGACGCCGGCAGGGCCCCGGCATCGCTGTCGTCCAGCGGTCGCGAGGCACAGCCGGCCAGCACGGCGACGGCGATCAGCGCCGCCAGCATCATTCCCTTGGCCATGCGGCGCGGCTCCTTCAACGGCCGGCGGCGGTCGCCGGCGGGGTTCGGTGTTCGTCGAGCTGGTCGCGATGCGACTCCAGCATGTTCTCGATGCCCACGCGGTGGATGCCGGTGAACGGCTCCAGGCGCAGCACGCTGTCGTTGGCGCTGCGGTCGCGGCACTGCTCGATCAGCGAGCGGCCGGCGGCGTAGAGCCCGCTGTTGCGGGTTTCGCAGGCGGCGATCTGCTCGCGCTGGGTCGTGCCTTGCGAGTCCAGCTGCTGGCCGCGCTGCTGCGCGGCGGCGAGATCGCGCTCGAGCCTGGTGCCGCGCGCCGTGCTCTCCTGCAGGCGCTGCTCCAGCGCGGCCTTCTCGGTGCGCAGCGCCTCGCGCTCGCCGGTCGCGGTCTGCAGCTCGCGCTGCAGGCGCTGGCCGCGCGCGGCCTCTTGGCGCGCGCGGTTCTGTGCGCCGTCCACCTCGCCGGCCAGCTGCTCGCGCGCCTTCTCGGCGGTATTCAATTTTTCCTGCAGCGCGCCCAGGTCCTGGGTTGCCTTCTGCGCCTGCTGCTGCGCGCGGCGCAGGGCCTCGCGCTCGCGCGTGGCGCGCTTGTCCTCCTGGGCGGTGGCCACGCCACCCACACCCACCATCAACAGCGCGAGGACCAGGCCCCGGCATGTGGCTTTGCGCATCAGAAATCCTCCTTCGGGTAAGGGCGGCTGGCCCGCAGGGTCTGCCGTTGCTGGTCCTCGCGCGCACCGGCCGCCAGCAGGCGCTGCGCCAGGGCATCGCGCTGAAGCTGGCGGGCCCAATAGAGCGGCGTGAGGCCGTTGGCGTCGGCCCGGTCGGGGTCGGCGCCGTGGGTCAGCAGCAGGTCCAGCATGCGCGGCAGGTCGGCGTGGATCGCGGCGACCAGCGGGTCGTCCCCGCTGCGGTCCACCGTGCGGGTGTCGGCACCGGCCTGGAGCAGCAGGGCCGCCGCGCCGCGCCGGTCGAGCTTGACGGCGTTCATCAAGGGCGTCTGCCCGTTCAGGCCCACGGCGTCCACCTCGGCGCCCGCGCGCAGCAGCAGGCGCACGAGTGGCGCGTGGCCATGCAGCGCGGCCGCGCCCAGCGGGGTGAACGCCCCACCCCGGCCGTTGGGGTCGGCCGCCGAACGCAACAGCAGGCGGGCCATTTCCAGATCGCCGGCGCGCGCGGCGATCAGCAGCGCGGTCTGCCCGGCGGCGTCCACCGCGTTGACCTGCGCACCGTCCTTGATGAGCTGGCGCGCGCGCTCGACCTCGCCGCGCTCCACCGCCTGGGCGAGGTCCCGGTCCAGCGGGCTGGCGAGCCGGGGCGGCACGTCCCGCCGCGGGCTCACCACCGCCAGGTGCTCGCGTTCGCCGGTGAAGAAACGTTCGCTGTCCTCGGGCGTGAGCGCGCCCTGCTCGATGCGGTCGCGCAGCGCCAGCTGCGGCGGGTCGTGCTGCGCGCAGGCCCCCAGGCCGGCGGCCAGGGCCAGCGTGGCGCACCACGCCAGGCGGCGAGCGTCCTCAGAACTTCGCATTGAAGTACAGCTGGAAGCTGTTGATGGACAGCGGAAGGCCGCTGATCTCCCGGCTGGAGAGCCAGCGCGCGCTGAGCCAGGTGTTGCGGCTCAGGCCGTACTGCCCGCCGACGATGAAGCCCTTGTTGTTGGTGCCGCCGAGGTGGAAGTCGGAATCCGTGAAAGCGTCGAGCACGGCATCGGCCTCGAGGTAGCGGTAGGCCAGCGAGAGCTGCCAGTCGCCGCGCAGCAGCATGTTGGGCATGCCCACCGCCGCGCGCACCATGTAGCCCGTGTCTTCCTCGCGCAGCAGCCGGCCCGAACGCGCCTGCGCGCGCGACTGGCTGAAGCCGATGTTGCGCACGTAGTCGGCGCTCAGGATCAGGTGCACCGGGTTGAACAGGTTGTAGTCCACCGTCCCGGTGAGGTTGAGCACGCGGTAGTCCGCCGCCAGCCCGAACGGACCACCCAGGCTGGACGGGTTGGACAGGTTGAACAGCGAGTTGCCCTTCTGGCGGAAGGCCGGCTGGGTCGCGTCCTGGGTGTTGCTGTTGAAGGCGTTGCGCACACCGCTGACGTTGCGGTAGTCGTACATCGCCAGGCCGAGCTTGGCGCGCAAGTCGTTGCTGGGCACCCACTCCACACCCACCTGCGCCGCCAGCAGCGACTTGTTGCGCGCCTGGTTGCTGGCCGACTTCTCGATGTCCTGCAGCGGGAACCAGCCCACGGTGCCAAAGGGGCGCCAGGTGCGCGTGGCGGCCGCGGGGTCTTCAAACTGCAGCGCGATGCCGTCGAAGGCGAGGTCGTCGTCCCACACCAGGTCGGTGCTGAAGAAGGGGTTGGGGATGCGGCCGGCCGTGGTGGTGAGCCAGGGCAGGAAGTCTTGCGAACGGGAGCGCAGGAAGGCGCGGTCGAGCGCGAAGTTGTACTTGCTGCCGTAGTTGCCCAGGGTCTGGTTGGTCGACACCGGGTCGCTGCTGCTGCCGGTGGTCAGGCGCAAGGAGGCGGTGAGGTCCTGCGTCACGCGCGCGCTCACGCCCAGGCGCGCGCGCAGGCGGGTGCGGTCGCGGTCTTCCAGCGTGTTGCTCACGTTCTGGCCGTCCACCTGATGGAAGATCTCGGGCGCGTTGCCCTCGTCGAACATGTCGCGCTGATAGCCCAGCCGCACATCGCCCTCGAGGCGGAAGCGGTCCACCCACTCGGGCACGGCGTTCACGTCGCCCCAGCGCTCCATCTTGGCCTGGGCCACCACCTCTTCGCGCACCTCGTCGGCGATCTGTTTGCGCACCGACTCGGGCACGAACTGCACGCGCACGGTGGACTGCTCGGTCTTCTTCGCCTCGGCCACCGCCGCGCGGGCCTTGGCCTCGGCCTGTTTCACCAGCGCATCGGCCTTGGCGGCCGGCAGCACGCCCTGGTCCACCAGCGCCTGGATCAGGTTGAGCGTGGTCTGCTTGAGCGTCTCCAGGTCTTCGCGTTCGTCGGCATGCGCGGTGGCGACCAGGCCAACGGCCATCAGGGCCGCCAGGGAGACGTGGCGCATCGCGTGGGTCAGGGGTGATTTCATGGGGTGTCTCGGCAGGAAAGGGGTTGGGGTCGTCAGGAGCGCGCGGAGATGCGCAGCCGGATCGGTTGGGGCATGTCGCCGGGCGCGCCCTCGCGCACCGGGGCCAGGCTGCGCAGGGCCAGGCGCAGCGCCTCGTCAAGATCGGGCGACTGGCCCGCGCCCACCAGCTCGACGCGCGTGATCTGGCCGCCGGGGTCGACCCACACGTTGACCACGCGCTGGTAGTCGGCGGCTTCGCGCAGCTTCTTGTCCTTGAGCACGGCGTCGGTGATGCGCTCCTTCACGAGCGCGCCGTACCAGGCGAAGCGGTTGCCGCCGCCGCCCCCGCCAC
>NZ_JBWKZH010000061.1:0-34754 GCF_059424305.1 Hydrogenophaga sp. GW456-12-10-14-TSB4
GTGGGGGGCAGGCATGGGGTCTCGACTATATTGCCCGGCAGCATGGCCAAAGAAAAAACCCAATACATCTGCAGCGAGTGCGGTGGCGCCAGCCCCAAATGGCTGGGCAAATGCCCGCACTGCAACGCCTGGAACACCCTGGTCGAATCGGTGGCGGAATCGACCGCGCCCGCCAAAAACCGTTTTGCCGCGCTGGCGAAGACGGCCGAAGTGACCACCTTGGCCGACATCGAGGCCACCGACGTGCAGCGCACGCCCACCGGCCACGACGAGCTCGACCGCGTGCTGGGCGGCGGCGTCGTGGAAGGCGGCGTGGTGCTGATCGGCGGCGACCCGGGCATCGGCAAGTCCACGCTGCTGCTGCAGGCGCTGGACTCGCTGCAGCGCAGCGGGCAGAAGACGCTCTACGTGACGGGCGAGGAAAGCGGCGCCCAGGTGGCCCTGCGGTCGCGCCGGCTCGGGCTGGACGGCTCGCAGGTGAGCGTGCTGGCCGAGATCCAGCTCGAGAAGATCCTGGCCACGCTGGAGAGCACGCGGCCGGCGATCGCGGTGATTGACTCGATCCAGACCGTGTACTCCGAGCAGCTCACCTCAGCCCCGGGCTCGGTGGCGCAGGTGCGCGAGTGCGCGGCCCACCTCACGCGCGCGGCCAAGGCCAGCGGCACGGCCATCGTGTTGGTGGGCCACGTCACCAAGGAAGGCGCCCTGGCCGGCCCGCGCGTGCTGGAACACATGGTGGACACGGTGCTGTACTTCGAGGGCGACACCCACAGCAGCTTCCGCCTGATCCGCGCGATCAAGAACCGCTTTGGCGCGGTGAACGAGATCGGCGTGTTCGCGATGACGGAGAAAGGCCTCAAGGGCGTGAGCAACCCCAGTGCGATCTTTCTCTCGCAGCATTCGGAGCCGGTGCCCGGCAGCTGCGTGATGGTGACACTGGAGGGCACGCGGCCCATGCTGGTGGAGATCCAGGCGCTGGTGGACAGTGGCGGCCCCAGCCCCCGGCGCCTCTCGGTCGGCCTGGACCGCGACCGCCTGGCCATGCTGCTGGCGGTGCTGCACCGCCACGCGGGCGTGGCCTGCATGGACCAGGACGTGTTCGTCAACGCGGTCGGCGGCGTGCGCATCAACGAACCGGCGGCCGACCTGGCGGTGATGCTGTCCATCACCTCCAGCCTGCGCGGCAAGCCCCTGCCCAAGGGTTTCCTGGCCTTCGGCGAGGTCGGCCTGGCGGGCGAAGTTCGCCCGGCGCCGCGCGGCCAGGACCGGCTCAAGGAAGCCGCCAAGCTGGGTTTCAGCGTCGCCGTGGTGCCCAAGGCCAACCTGCCGCGCAAGAACGACAAGGCTTTCGAGGGCCTGACGGTGCACGGTGTGGACCGCATCGAGGAAGCCATGGAACTGGCGCGCAGCCTGGCCTGAGCCGGGCCATTCGTACTTGCCGCAGGCGACCCGCCCGGGCCAGCAACGACAATCCCCCCATGCGATTCCAGAAACTGCTCTACCTCGCGGCCGGCCTCGGCCTGCTCTATCTCGCCCACCGTACCTACGGCTGGCCCGGCGTGGCCGCCGTCGGCGGCGGCCTGACGATGTGGCTCCTGCTGCACTTCACCCGCCTCATGACGGTGCTCAAGCGCGCGTCCGACCGCCCCATCGGCTATGTGGACAGTGCCGTGATGCTCAACGCCAAGCTCAAGCCCGGCGTCACCCTGATGCACGTGATGGCCATGACCCGCTCGCTGGGCGAGCGGCTATCCGAAGAAAGTATTCAGCCCGAGGTCTACCGCTGGCGCGACAACGGCGACTCGACGGTGACGGCGGAGTTCCTGAACGGCAAGCTGCAGGGCTGGAAGCTGCACCGCCCCGCCACGGACGAGGCCCCGGCGGCACCCGCCGAAGCCCAGCCGGCGGCACCGGAGGGTGGCAGCCCGACACCGTAAAATCATGGGTTTGGCAGCCGGACTGCCCCACGAACAACCCAAGGACCCCCACATGAGCCCCATCGTTCCCTCGATGTCCGACCGCGACGGCAAGATCTGGATGGACGGCCAGATGGTGGACTGGCGCGACGCCAAGATCCACGTGCTGACCCACACCCTGCACTACGGCTGCGGCGCCTTCGAGGGCGTGCGCGCCTACAACACCCAGGGCGGCACCGCGATCTTCCGGCTCGAGGAGCACACCGAGCGCCTGTTCAACAGCGCCAAGATCCTGCGCATGAAGATCCCGTTCACGCAGGACGAGGTGAACGAGGCCCAGAAGGCCGTGGTGCGCGAAAACAAGCTCGAGAGCTGCTACCTGCGCCCGCTGACCTGGATCGGCGACAAGAAGCTGGGCGTCTCCCCCAAGGGCAACACCATCCACTTGATGGTCGCGGCCTGGGCCTGGGGCGCCTACCTGGGCGAGGAGGGTCTCAAGCGCGGCATCCGCGTGAAGACCAGCAGCTACACCCGCCACCACGTCAACATCACCATGACGCAGGCCAAGGCGGTGAGCAACTACAGCAACAGCATCCTGGCCAACATGGAAGCCACCGACGACGGCTACGATGAGGCCCTGCTGCTGGACTCCAGCGGCTTCGTGAGCGAAGGCGCGGGCGAGAACATCTTCGTGGTCAAGAACGGCGTGATCTACACCCCCGACCTCTCGGCGGGCGCGCTCAACGGCATCACCCGCAACACCGTGTTCCACATCGCCAAGGACCTGGGCCTGGAGATCGTGCAGAAGCGCATCACCCGCGACGAGGTCTACATCGCCGACGAGGCCTTCTTCACCGGCACGGCGGCCGAAGTGACCCCGATCCGCGAACTCGACCGCATCGAGCTGGGCAAGGGCGACTACGTGGGCAGCCGCGGCCCGATCACCGAGAAGATCCAGAGCGCGTTCTTCGACATCGTCAACGGCCGCAACCCCAAGTACGCCCACTGGCTGGCCAAGGTCTGAGGAGCACGCCATGAGCAAAGCAGCCGTTGAACTCAAGGCCTCCGACCTCAACGCCCATGGCGGCGTGTTCTGCCCCAGCCCGCTGGCCGACATGAAGCTGTGGAACAGCCACCCCAAGGTCTACCTGGACGTGGCCGTCACCGGTGAAGCGAAGTGCCCGTACTGCGGCACGGTGTACCGCCTGAAGGCGGGCGAGACCGTTTCACACGGTCACTAATGGAACACAGCGGTCTCCCGGGAGCCCCGGGAGACCGAAGATAATACCGTTGGCCAGGCGCCTAGGCAGGCGTCTGAAGACCAACACGCAAGGGAAAAACCGATGATTCTGGTCACTGGTGGCGCCGGCTTCATCGGCGCCAACTTCGTGCTCGACTGGCTGGCGCTCCACGACGAGCCGGTCCTCAACCTCGACAAGCTCACCTACGCCGGCAACCTGGAAACCCTGGCCAGCCTGCAGGGCGACGCTCGCCACGTGTTCGTGCAGGGTGACATCGGCGACCCGGTCCTGCTGGCCCGCCTGCTCGCCGAACACCGGCCGCGCGCGGTGGTGCACTTCGCGGCCGAGAGCCATGTGGACCGCTCCATTCACGGCGCGGAAGACTTCATCCAGACCAATGTCGTGGGCACCTTCCGCCTGCTCGAAGCGGTGCGCGCCCATTGGAGCGCCCTGCCCGACGCGGACAAGGCGGCCTTCCGCTTCCTGCACGTGAGCACCGACGAGGTGTACGGCAGCCTGGCGCCCGGTGCGCCGGCCTTCACCGAAACCCACACCTACGAACCCAACAGCCCCTACTCGGCCAGCAAGGCCGCGAGCGACCACTTGGTGCGCGCCTGGCACCACACCCACGGCCTGCCGGTGCTGACCACGAACTGCAGCAACAACTACGGGCCCTACCATTTCCCCGAGAAACTGATCCCGCTCATGATCGTCAACGCGCTGGCGGGCAAGCCCCTGCCGGTGTATGGCGACGGGCTGCAGGTGCGCGACTGGCTGTACGTGAAGGACCACTGCAGCGCGATCCGCCGCGTGCTGGAAGCCGGCGCGCTGGGCGAAACCTACAACGTGGGCGGCTGGAACGAGAAGCCCAACATCGAGATCGTGCACACCGTCTGCGCGCTGCTCGACGAACTGCGCCCGCGCACCGACGGGGCGTCGTACAAGACGCAGATCACCCACGTCAAGGACCGCCCCGGACACGACCGCCGCTACGCCATCGACGCGCGCAAGCTGGAGGCCGAACTCGGCTGGAAGCCGGCAGAAACCTTCGAGACCGGCATCCGCAAGACGGTGCAGTGGTACCTGGACCACCCCGACTGGGTGGCCCATGTGCAGAGCGGCACATACCGGCAGTGGGTGCAAGCCCAGTACGGGGCGCCTGCCACCGCATGAAGATCCTGCTGCTCGGCAAGAACGGACAGATCGGCTGGGAACTGCAACGCAGTCTCGCGCCGCTGGGCGAACTCGTCGCGCTCGATCGGCACAGCACCCCGGCCGAGGGCGGCCCGGGCGACCTGGCCGACCCCGAAAGCCTGCGTGAAACCGTGCAACGGCTGCGCCCCGACGTGATCGTCAACGCGGCGGCCCACACGGCCGTGGACCGCGCCGAGAGCGAACCCGAACTGGCGCGCACGGTCAACACCCTGGCGCCGGGCGCGCTGGCCGCGGCGGCGCACGCCGTGGGGGCCCTGCTGGTGCACTATTCCACCGACTACGTGTTCGACGGCAGCGGCGATGCGCCCTGGCGCGAAGACGCCGCCACCGCGCCGCTGAGCGTGTACGGCACCACCAAGCGCGATGGCGAAGACCTGATCCGCGCCAGCGGTGCCCGGCACCTGATCCTGCGCACCAGCTGGGTCTACGCCGCGCGCGGCGGCAACTTTGCCCGCACCATGCTGCGCCTGGCCCAGGAGCGCGAGCACCTCACGGTGATCGATGACCAATGGGGCGCACCGACCGGCGCCGAGCTGATCGCCGACGTCACGGCCCACGCCGTCCGGCAGGTGCTTCGGGAGCCGGCCTGTACCGGCACCTACCACTTGAGCGCGGCAGGCGAAACCAGCTGGCATGGTTATGCCCGCTTCGTGCTCGACACCGCGCGGGCCCTGAAACCCGGGCTCGCCCTCAAGGCGCAAGAGGTGGCGCCGGTGCCGTCCGGCGCCTTCCCCACCGCCGCCCGGCGCCCGCTGAATTCGCGCCTCGACACCGCCCGCCTGCGCGAGCGCTTCGGCCTGACCCTGCCCCACTGGCAGTCGGGCGTGCGGCGTATGCTCGCCGAAATCCTTTGATCCACGGGCACAACCACATGACGCAACGCAAAGGCATCATCCTCGCAGGCGGCTCGGGCACCCGCCTGCACCCGGCCACCCTGGCGATCAGCAAACAATTGCTGCCGGTGTACGACAAGCCGATGATCTACTACCCGCTGACGACGCTGATGCTGGCCGGCATCCGCGACGTGCTGGTGATCAGCACCCCGCAGGACACGCCGCGCTTCCAGCAGTTGCTGGGCGACGGCAGCGCCTGGGGCATGAACCTGCAGTACGCGGTGCAGCCCAGCCCCGACGGGCTGGCCCAGGCCTTCATCATCGGCGCCGATTTCGTCGGCGACAGCCCCAGCGCCCTGGTGCTGGGCGACAACATCTACTACGGCCACGATTTCGCGAACCTGCTGGCTCATGCCGACCGGCAGGTGGACGGCGCCACCGTGTTCGCCTACCACGTGAACGACCCGCAGCGCTACGGCGTGGTGGCCTTCGACGCCCAGGGCAAGGCCCGCAGCATCGAGGAAAAACCGGCCCAGCCCAAGAGCAACTACGCGGTGACCGGCCTGTACTTCTACGACCGGCAGGTGGTCGACATCGCCCGCGCGGTGAAGCCCAGCGCGCGCGGTGAACTGGAGATCACGGCGGTCAACCAGGCCTACCTGGAACGCGGGCAGCTGGATGTGCAGATCATGCAGCGCGGCTATGCCTGGCTGGACACCGGCACGCACGACAGCCTGCTCGAGGCCGGCCAGTTCATCGCCACGCTGGAGCACCGGCAGGGTCTGAAGATCGCTTGCCCGGAGGAAATCGCCTGGCGGCACGGCTGGATCGACAGCGCGGCACTGGAAGCCCTGGCGCAACCGCTGAGCAAGAACGGCTACGGGCAGTACCTGTTGCGGTTGCTGACCGACCCGGGGCTCGACGCATGAAAGTCACCCCCACCGCGATTCCCGATGTGCTGCTGATCGAACCGCGGGTGTTCGGCGATGCGCGCGGCTTCTTCTTCGAGAGCTTCAACCGCCAGGGCTTCCGCGAAGCCACCGGCCTGGACCTGGACTTCGTGCAGGACAACCACAGCCGCAGCGGCAAGGGCGTGCTGCGCGGGCTGCACTACCAGATCGAACAACCGCAGGGCAAGCTGGTCCGCGTGGTGCGCGGCGCGGTGTTCGACGTGGCCGTGGACATCCGCCAGGGCTCCGCCACCTTCGGCCAATGGGTGGGCACCGAGTTGAGCGAGGACAACCACCGCCAGCTCTGGATCCCGCCCGGGTTCGCGCACGGCTTCATGGTGCTCAGCGACAGCGCGGACTTCCTCTACAAGACCACCGACTACTACGCTCCGGCACACGAACGCTGCATTGCCTGGAACGACCCGGACATCGGTATCGACTGGCCGGCGCACGTGGTTCCGCAGCTGTCCGCCAAGGACCAGGGCGGCAAGCGGCTGGCCGACGCCGACCTGCCCCGCCCGGAAAGCACCCACTGATATGTCGTCTCACCCCAAAATCTACATCGCGGGCCACCGGGGCATGGTGGGCTCGGCCATCGCCCGGCAGCTGCGCGCCGGCGGCCATCCCGAGAGCCAGCTGGTCACCCGCACCCACGCGGAGCTGGACCTGACCGACCAGGCCGCCGTGCGCGGCTTCTTTGCGGCGGAAAAGCCCGACCAGGTCTACCTGGCGGCGGCCCGCGTGGGCGGCATCCACGCCAACAACACCTACCCGGCCGACTTCATCTACGACAACCTGATGATCCAGGCCAACATCATCGAAGCGGCCTTCCGCACCGGCGTGAAGAAACTGCTCTTCCTTGGCTCCAGCTGCATCTACCCGAAGTTCGCGCCCCAGCCCATGCGCGAGGACGCCTTGCTCACCGGCACGCTGGAGCCCACCAACGAGCCCTATGCCATCGCCAAGATCGCGGGCATCAAGCTGTGCGAGAGCTACAACCGCCAGCACGGCGCCAGCCACGGCATCGACTACCGCAGCGTCATGCCGACCAACCTGTATGGGCCGGGGGATAATTACCACCCCGAGAATTCCCACGTGATCCCCGCGCTCATCCGCCGGTTCCACGAAGCCAAGGTCGCCCAGTCCCCCAGCCTCACCGTCTGGGGCACCGGGTCGCCCCGGCGCGAGTTTCTCTACGTGGACGACATGGCAGCGGCCAGCGTGCACGTGATGGGCCTGGACAAGGCCACCTACGACCAGCACACCCAACCGATGTTGAGCCACATCAACGTGGGCTGCGGCGATGACGTCACCATCCGGGAACTGGCAACGACCATCGGCAAGACGGTCGGTTACCAGGGTGAGATCCAGTTCGATCCCAGCAAGCCCGATGGCACGCCGCGCAAGCTCATGGACAGCGCCCGGCTGAACACGCTGGGCTGGAAGGCCGGCATGCGGCTCGAGCAAGGGCTCGAACTGGCCTACCAAGACTTTCTGAAAAACATTGCCTGAACAACAAGACGCGAGCCCACCATGACTGCACAAGCCAAAATTGCCCTCATCACCGGTGTCACGGGTCAGGACGGAGCCTACCTGGCCGAACTCCTGCTCGACAAAGGCTACGAAGTCCACGGCATCAAGCGGCGCACCTCGCTGCTCAACACCGACCGCATCGATCACCTCTACCAGGATCCGCATGAGGAAGGACGTCGCTTCATCCTGCACCACGGCGACCTGACCGACAGCTCCAGCCTGATCCGCATCATCCAGCAGGTGCAGCCCGACGAGATCTACAACCTCGCGGCGCAGAGCCACGTGGCCGTGAGCTTCGAGGAACCCGAGTACACGGCCAACTCGGACGCCCTGGGTGCCCTGCGCATCCTGGAAGCCATCCGCATCCTGGGCCTGGAAAAGAAGACCCGCTTCTACCAGGCCAGCACCTCCGAGCTGTACGGCCTGGTGCAGGAAATCCCGCAGAAGGAAACCACGCCCTTCTACCCCCGCAGCCCCTACGCGGTGGCCAAGCTCTACGCCTATTGGATCACGGTGAACTACCGCGAGGCCTACGGCATGTACGCCTGCAACGGCATCCTGTTCAACCACGAGAGCCCGATCCGCGGCGAGACCTTCGTCACGCGCAAGATCACGCGCGCCCTGGCCCGCATCAAGCTCGGCCTGCAGGACTGCCTCTACCTCGGCAACATGGACGCCAAGCGGGACTGGGGCCACGCGAAAGACTACGTGGAAATGCAGTGGCTGATGCTGCAGCAGGACAAGCCCGAGGACTTCGTCATCGCCACGGGCGTGCAGTACTCGGTGCGCGACTTCGTGGACGCCGCCGCCAAGGAACTCGACCTCCCGATCCGCTGGGAAGGCCAGGGCGTCGACGAGAAGGGCTACACCGCCGACGGCAAGTGCGTGGTGGCGGTCGACCCCCGGTATTTCCGGCCCACCGAAGTCGAGACGCTGCTGGGCGATGCCAGCAAAGCCCGGGAAAAACTGGGCTGGACGCCCAAGATCACCTTCGCCGAACTCGTTTCCGAGATGGTGCGGGAAGACCTGAAGTCCGCCGAGCGTGACGAGCTGGTCAAGCGGCATGGCTACAAGGCCATGGACTACCACGAATGACACCATGAGCCATTTCACGACGCTCAACCTGCCCACGTTCGCGGACCCGCGCGGGTCGCTCTCCGTGATGGAGGGCTCGCTGCCGTTCCATGTGGTGCGCACCTACTGGATCTACGGCGCCGACGGACAGACCCGGGGCGGCCATCGTCACACCTACACCCGGCAGGCGCTGGTGGCCCTGAGCGGCACGGTGTCCATCTACATGAACGATGGCGTCACCGAAGAAACGGTGGAGCTGCAGCATCCCAGCCAATGCCTGCTGGTGGAGCCCAAGGACTGGCACACCATGACCTTCGGCCCGGGCTCGGTGCTGCTGGTCATGTCGTCCCATCCCTATGACCGCAGCGAGTACATCGACACGCCGTATGAGTGAGCCTCACATGATCGAATACGAAAGCCTCGCGCGCTCCAATGCCGGGTTCATGGCAGACCTGGAGGCCGCGGCCGGCCGCGTGATCCGCAGCGGCTGGTACGTGCTGGGACAGGAAGTCAGCGCCTTTGAGAAGGAGTTCGCCGACTACATCGGCGCGCGGCATTGCATCGGCGTGGCCAACGGCCTGGATGCCCTGATCCTGTCCATCGAGGCGCTCGACCTGCCGGCGGGCAGCGACATCCTGGTGGCCTCCAACACCTACATCGCGACCATCATCGCGATCCTGCGCGCCGGCCACAAACCCGTGCTGGTGGAGCCCGAGCTGGCCACGTTCAACATGGACCCGGCACGCCTGCCCGCCGCCATGACGGCCAGCACCCGGGCCATCTGCGTCACGCACCTGTTCGGCAAGACCTGCCGCATGGACGCCATCGGTGCCTTTGCCCGCGAGCACGGCCTGAAGCTGGTGGAAGATTGCGCGCAATCCCACGGGGCCAAGCTGGGCCAGCAGACCACCGGCACCTTTGGCGATGCGGGCTGCTTCAGCTTCTACCCCACCAAGAACCTGGGCGCCGTGGGCGAAGGGGGCGCCATCGTCACCAACGACGACGCGCTGGCCGAACGCCTGCGCATGACGCGCAATTACGGCTCCGAGAAGAAATACGTCTTCAAGTACGTGGGCGTCAACTCCCGCCTGCACGAAATGCAGGCCGCGCTGCTGCGCGTGAAGCTGCGGCACCTGGACGAGATGACAGCGCACAAGCGCAAGCTGGCCCGGATCTATTTCGACAACCTGCCCGACTGGCTGGCCAAGCCACCGGAGGCGCCGGACGAGTTCGACGTCTTCCACATCTACGGGATTCGCCATGCCCAACGCGACGCCTTGCGCGACCACCTGCTGCGGCTCGGCGTGAAAACCGAAATCCACTACCCCATCGCCCCGCATCGCCAGCAAGCCATGGCGGGCATCCTGGCCGGTGACTATCCGATCGCGGACCAGCTGCACGCGACCGAACTCAGCCTTCCGATCTCCGTGGGGAACACGGAAGACGAGATTCACCGCGTGTGCGACGCGGTGAGCCAGTTTGACCCGGCGACGACCTGACCATGCAAGCATCCACCGCCACCCCCAGCAGCGCCCCCGAGACCGTGACCATCGAGGCCGGTCGTGCGGATGCGCACTACTGGCGTGATCTCTGGGCTTTTCGCGAACTGCTGGTGTTCCTCGCCTGGCGCGACATCCTGGTGCGCTACAAGCAGACCGTCATCGGCATTGCGTGGAGCGTCATCCGCCCGCTGCTCACGATGATCGTCTTCACGATCGTGTTCGGCAAGCTCGCCGGCCTGCCCTCCAACGGCGTGCCCTACCCCGTGCTGGTCTTTTCGGCCCTGTTGCCCTGGCAGTTCTTCGCCAACTCGCTGTCGGACAGCAGCAATTCGATGCTCAGCAACGCAGGGATGATCTCCAAGGTCTACTTCCCGCGGCTGATCGTTCCGGCCAGCTCCATCGTGGTCAGCCTGGTGGACTTCTGCATCACGTTCTGCCTGTTGCTGGCCATCATGTTCTGGTTCGACGTGATGCCGACGTGGCGCATGCTGTTGCTGCCGGTCCTGCTGCTGCTGGCCCTGGCCACCGCCCTGGGTGCCGGCCTCTGGTTTGCCGCGCTCAACACCAAGTACCGGGACTTCCGCTACATCGTGCCGTTTGTGGTTCAGTTCGGCCTCTATGTGTCCCCCGTGGGTTTCAGCAGCGACATCGTCCCCGAGCGGTGGCGCCTGCTCTACTCCCTGAACCCCATGGTGGCCGTGATCGACGGTTTCCGCTGGGCCATCATCGGGGGTGAGGCGAAGATTTACTGGCCCGGGTTCGCCGTGTCAGTGGGCCTGATGACGCTGCTTCTCGTGACCGGCATCATGTACTTCCGAAAAACCGAGAAGACCTTTGCCGACGTGATCTGACACCCATGACTTCCGCCATAACGATCGAGAACCTCAGCAAGAAGTACGTCATCCGGCACGAGCAGGCTGACAAATACCTTGCCCTGCGCGACGTGATCGCCGCCAACGCCAGGCGCATGGCGCGAGCGGTGCGCCACCCGCTGGGCGGGTACGACGCGGGAGATCCGGAACACGAAGAGTTCTGGGCTCTCGACGACATCTCGCTGGACATCCGGCAAGGCGAACGCATCGGCATCATCGGGCGCAACGGCGCCGGAAAATCGACGATGCTCAAGATCCTGTCGCGCATCACGGAACCCAGCCGGGGCCGCATCCGTTTGAACGGGCGCGTGGCCAGCCTGCTCGAAGTGGGCACGGGGTTCCACCCGGAGCTGACCGGGCGCGAGAACATCTTTCTCAACGGCGCCATCCTGGGCATGAGCAAGGTCGAGATCCGCCGCAAGTTCGACGCCATCGTCGAGTTTGCCGAGGTGGAGCGCTTTCTGGATACCCCGGTCAAGCGCTACTCGTCGGGGATGTACGTTCGCCTGGCCTTTTCCGTGGCGGCTCACCTCGAATCGGACATCCTGATCGTCGATGAAGTGCTGGCGGTGGGCGATGCGGGCTTCCAGAAGAAGTGCATGGGGAAGATGGAATCGGTCGCCAACGAGGGCCGCACCATCCTGTTCGTCAGCCACAACATGGGCGCCATCAGCGAACTCTGCACCACGGCGGCGCTGCTTCACAAGGGCAAGCTGGTCACGCAGGGTGCGGTGCCGCAAGTCATCGAGCAATACGCCCGCCTGACTTTGAATGAACAGGCATCCGGCCTGCAGTTTGAAGACGACGAGAAGAAGCCGAGCTCGATCGTTGCCGTGCGCATCTGCAATTCGAGCGGTCAGAACACGAACTCGTTCGACCTCGCGGAAGACATCGTCATCGAGATCGTCTACAAGGTTCGACGCGCTGCGGCCGGTCTGCAGTTGACCGTCACGATCGCCCGAAACATGGTGGACGTGCTGCATTCCTTCGACACCGACGACGACGCCGAGTTGCCCATGCGCGAGCCCGGCGTCTACACGGCCATCTATCGCATTCCGGGCATGTCGCTCAAGGCCGGCAGCTATTCCGCGTCCGCGTTCATTGGCACGCCCGAGGTGCTGCTTCAAAGTCTGGAGCACGTGCTGGCGTTTGACGTCGAGGAATGGTCGGTCAACACCCAATCCAAGGGTTATCGCCGGGAGCGCCCGGGTTTGTTGATCTCTCCTGGCAAATGGGAAACCCGCTTTTCCAACGGAGACCTGTGATGCGCGAGGCGGATCGCACCTTCCTGCCGGCAAGGCCCGACGTGTTTGGCCATTTTCGCGAGTGCAGAACCCGCACACAGCAACACATTGTCCGAATGGCCCGACTTCGTCAGTTGGTGAGACCCTTATTTTTCTGGAAGCGACGCAAGCCATGACCAATCTCAGCGATTCATGGAACGCCTTCTCGCCCGAGGTGGCGTCACAGTACCTGAAGACGTATGGGCATCCGGCCGTCTCGTCCAAGGCCTTGCTGGTCGACGTGCTGAAGCAATACACGAAGCAGACGCCGCGCCCCAAGGTGATCGACCTGGGCTGTGGCAACGCCCAGTTGGGTGAATACTTCATCGAACAGCAGTTCCCATGCGACTACACCGGCGTTGATTTTTCCGACGTGCTGCTGGAGGCCGGCCGAAAGGCCCTGCCGTCGGCGACGTTCATCAAGGACGACGTCAACACGCTCGATGCGGTGAGCGGCAAGTACGACGTCGCCCTCTACTCCCACGTGGTCGAGTTGCTGGCCGCGCCGGAAGACTCTCTGGCGGCCGCGCGCCGGCTCTCCGACCTCGTCGTCATCCGCTTCTACGAGCCGCCCGACTTCGAGCGGGACTCCATTGAATTGCGTTGGCTGGATGTCGGCTCAGACAAGCAGGTCCCGTACCTGCGCAGGAAGATGTCTCGAGACTATTACAGCCTCATTCTTTCCCGCCTGAATTGCAAGCGGGTGGACGTTTTTCGCGACACCAGCAAGGACCAGGTTCATGTGCTTGTGTTCTGACAGCCGCTGGACGAGGGGAAGCACATGGCCTGCCTGATCAAGCCAGCAACGGGCGACAGCAAGGGCGTTCTGACGCTGACCACGCAAGAGCGTGATCGCCTCGTCCATCCCTTCGCCGACGTGCGCGAACTGCTGGTTCGCGTCAAGAAGCGCTACGCCATCGGACTGCATCACAACTGGCATGACTACGATCTCCAGTACGACGATCTGTTCGACTTTCACATGGCCGGGGAAGAAGACCTGCGCGAGCGGGATGGCCGACGCGTGCCCCTCGTGCCCATGGACGCCTGCAATTTTTCGCCCGACTGCTTCCATCCTGGACACGGAGAAAAATTCTGGGATGTCCTCTTCGTGGCACGGGCCGTGGAGTTCAAGGGCATCCCCGAGTTTTTCCAGGCCATCCGCCGGCTCTACGACGGGGGCCACGCGCTGCGCGTGCTGTTCATCTGTCCGGTTCCACCGGAAGCAGGCCCCGGCAGCATGCGGGACGTCCGGGCTCACTATGAGCGTCTTTTCACGTCCCAGGAACAGGAGCGCTTCACGCTGCTGACAACGGATTTTCGCTATCCGTTTCCGTTTGACCTGCCGACCATTTCCCATTTCTATCGCTCATCCAGAACATTTGTTCACTCTGCACCGGATGAGCGCCGTTGCCGGGTTGCCGCCTACGCCTGGGCGACGGGCATTCCCGTGGTCGGCATGGCCCCGGTCGGGTCGGTGCTCTCCCCCGGGCTCCGGAAGGCGCCGTATTTCTTCGAGATATCGCACTACGAGCAGTTTCCAGAGCAAATCCTCGCTGCGCTGGCGTCTGCGGGCGAGGCCCCGCCGTTTGACGCGGTGCAGGCCGAGATCGCGTCGCAGCACAGCGTCCTGCTGCTGGAGAACCATCTCTCGACGCTGTTCAAGGACAAGGGATGGACCGGCCCACGCCAGGGAGGCTGGCTGCAGGATCTCGACATTCGCCTCGGACGGCATCACGGCCTGCCAGCCGGTGTCAATCGCCTGGACCAGGACATCGCCGGCCTGCTGGCGTTCCTGGTCAACGCACCTGACGAGCTTCCGGTGGCACTGCTCGGTGCGGCCGACCCCGAAGCCGAGATCGCACGCACCCATCCCCTGGCTCCGCGCGCATTTGCCACGCCACGAACGCCCTCGCCCGGCCTGCGCCAGTTGTTGCGCCCGGTCGCGCGAAAGCTGAGGAGCTGGGTGACACCATGACAACTGCCATCGAACAGCGTGTCACGCAATTTGCTCAATCGCTCGGGCCAGGCAGCAAGGTGCTGGATGTCGGTTGCGGCCTGCAGCCCTACAAGCCGTTCTTTTCCCATGCCGACTACGTCGGCATCGACGTGGAATCCAGTGGACGCAAGGAGCACGAGAAAGTCGCGGACATCTTCTTCGACGGCACACACATCCCGGTCGAAGACGGCACCTTCGACGCGGTGCTCTGCACGGAGGTGCTCGAACACGCCGTGGACCCTCAGGCATTGATGGCGGAAATGGCGCGCGTGCTCAGGCCGGGCGGAAAGCTGTGCATCACCGTGCCGTTCATCTGGGGGTTGCATGAGCTGCCGTACGACTTCCGCCGGTTCACACCCAATGGACTCGCCAGGCTCGTGGAGGATGCGGGCCTGCACGTGGATGCGCAGGAAAAGCTCGTCGGTGGCATCGATGCCATCCGCATGGTGGTCGACAGTGAGCTCAACAACTATCGCGTCAACATCCGGCCGCTGACACATGGTCCGCAGGAAGGCTGGCGCTTTCGCATCGCGCTGTTTGCCCACGAACGCCTCATGCGGCTCCTCCTCCGGATCTGGAAAACCCACTTCACCTTCGAACGCATCTATGTGGACAACCACCTGGTGGCCCACAAGGCGGACGCGTAAGGCCCTCATCGATGTCTCTTGTGTCCAAGCTCGCGTATCTTCAAAGGCGCCTGACCGACGCGTTGAAACCACGCGTCCGATTCATCGCCGACCGTGAGCGAAAGCTGGGGCGCTTCGACTTGGTCGATACCGGATATCGCACCGACTACGTCAAGGAAGAGATCTCGCGGCAGTACGTGTTTGCGCACCCCGGCGAGGAATTGAACTTCCTGGACGTGGGCGCCCGCGATGGCGCGCTGACCTATCTGCTGGGCATCCGGAAAGACCTCGTTTTTGACGAGCCGTTCTACCAGGAGCAGCTGGCCGCATTCCGCGCGAAGTACCAGTATTTCGGCATGGACCTGTTGCCTGCGGACGATGTGCGGGTGCTGTCCGGCGACGCCTGCGCACCGGACTACCTCGAACGCAATCCGGCCTTTCTTGGCAAGTTCGACGTCATCTACAGCAACAACGTGTTCGAGCACTTCCAGCGCCCCTGGATCGCCGCCGCCAATCTGGAGAAGCTGTTGAAGCCCGGCGGCCTCATGATCACCATCGTCCCGTTCGCCCAGCGATACCACGAATCACCTGGTGACTACTTCCGGTACACGCACAAAGGTGTCGAATCGCTGTTCCAGTCGGTGGGACCATTCGATGTGCTGGAAAGCGGTTACGACCTCTGCGGGCGCCGCACCAACTGGCAAGGCAGTGGACATGGCAACGACATCGTTCCCACCGATCATTTCGGCGCCTGGCGCGAGACCTGGTTCACGGTGTCCATCCTGCGCAAACAAGCTTCCATTTCTGAGGGACGTTGAATGTTCGCCCGAGTGAATTCTCTCCTTCGCAAACATGCGTCGCAGGGCGCCGGGGGTGTTGTGGCCCGCCTGGCAACCCGTGCGGACTACGCCGAATTCCGCTCGTGGATGGGAACGGCGCGACGCCCGGTGGTAACTGCGGGGAAAACGCAAACCTGGCTGGACTCGCTGGAGCGTTCCGGCATCTGCACCATTCCCGGTTACTGGAGCGCGGCGCAATGCGCTGCGGCACGAGATGAGGTCGAGCGTGTAATCACCCAGTATCCGCAGTACGTCAACGGCAACGCCAAGGCCGACGTCCGCGTGTACGGTGCCAACAACGGTTCCGAGCTGATCCAGGAGTTTGCGCAGGACCAAGCCTTGTTGTCGGTGGCTTCGGCCTACAACCACGAACCCACCTGCACCGCCTTCACGCTGGCGGCGCGCCTGCCCGCGTCGGTCGGCAACAAAGGGTCGGGCGAGGGATGGCACCGCGACGCCTTCCTGCGGCAGGTCAAGGCCATCCTCTATCTGTCCGACGTGGAAGACAGCAATGGTCCCTTTCAGTGGATCAGCGAATCGCACCGCAGCGCCTGGTTGCTGCGCGACATGAAGAACGCGAACCTCCAATACAAACAGTATCGGTTGTCGGAAGCGGAAGCGGACGCCATTGTGGCGCCCCAGCCCAATCGGCTGAAGACGTTCACCGCCACCGCGGGGACGCTGATCCTGGTCGACACGAGCTCTGTGCACCGCGGCATGCCCATCCGCGAAGGCACGCGCTATGCCCTGACCAACTACTACTTCCCCGAGGGCAAGATCGAACAGAGCCTGTACGACAAGTTCGACGTGTTGCCACCCGGGGCGCAGCCCCAACCCGCTACTTGAGCCGGGCCAGGCGTGTCCTGGCCTTCTGCAAGAGGCCGCCGGGCGCAGGCGGTGTGACCACCGGGCAGTCCATCACCCGCGCAATGTGGTTCTGCAGGGCAGACACGTTCTTTTCCTCAATGATCTTCTTGATCTCGCCAAACAGGCCGCCCGAGGTGGCTTGAAGGCGGGGCCAGTCCGGCGTCGTCAGCAAGGACAGCATGACCAGGGCACGGAGGGCGGCAAAGTCTTCCAGGCCCGACGCCAGGCTTTGCGCCAGGCTGGACTGCGCGCCGGCCAGGTTCCCCGTTGCAAACTGCCAGTTGCCGACCAGGTACCAGGTGACGGCATCGGGTCGGGAAGCCAGCATCTGGTCCGCCACCTGGCTCCGGGCGTCTTCGTCCTTCGCGTAGAAAAAGCGGCGGACCAGGTCCAGGTACGACAGCTCCACCGTGGCACCCCCCGAAAGCAAGGCCGCGGTGTACGGCGCCAGCTGGGTGTCGAGCCCGAGCTGGATCATTTCACCGATCGCATCGACGCCCGCCGCGACGTTCTGGCCAACAGCTTCGGCGCGCTTGAACACCATCTCGTAAGGAATGGTGTTGAAGAAGCCCGCCGGCAACTTGCGAAACGGCTGCAGGTGAAGCAGTTTCAGGGGCTCCGTCAGGTACTCGGAAGGCCGCCGCACGCCTTCCTTGTCGTGGGAGTTGAACGACACCAGCACGCCGTCAGGCGCCAGCGCGCGCGCGGCCCAGCCGAGATAGGTCATCACCGTGTCGCGGTCCATTTCCTGCAGGCTCACGGTGTTGAGCATCAGGTCGTAGGGGCCCGGCAGGTGATCGATGGCCGGAGGCAACCCGAAGTACAGTCCCGGGGCCGTGCCCGGGCTCTTGGCCTCGGGCCCGCATGCCAGGAAATGGGCGACCTTGTCCGGCAGCGTCGCGCTCAGGTAGGTGCTCGAAAGACACAGGTTCTCGGGCAGATCAATGATGGTGTAGCTGGAAACGTCTGTCGCCTGATGTAACTGCAGGGCGCAAGCGCCCCAGCCTGCGCCGATTTCGCAGGCATGCAGCGCACGGCCCTGCGGGCCATGCTGCGCCAGCAGTTCGCGCACCCGCCAGGTGGTCCCGGCATTCAGCACAAAGCTGCCGCTCTGCCAGCTCTCGCCATGGCGGAAAACCAGCGGGGCCCCCAGGTACGGCTCGCGCAGTCCGACGATGAAGGCAGGCGGTGCCACCATGGTGATGGAGCGGACGATTTCGTCGAATTCCCGCTGCTTCTGCTCTGTGGAAGACTGCTTGGTGTCGCCAATCCCATACAGGAAGTCGCCCCGGCGAAAGCTCATGAAGTCCTGCACTTCGGGGAAGTTGCGCCGGTCGCTAAAATGCTCGGTCCAGAAAGCGGAAACCCGGGCTGCCCGGTGATCCCGACAAAAGGGCAGATTCTGGCCAAGATAGCGATGAAACCGCTCGAGGGCGCTGCTGATGATGTCGCTGTACATGGCCCGGATTTTCCCACTATTGGCATGCTGAGCGACTCCTGCACGACCTGCGCCCCCCAATCATGACCCTTCCTTCCGTCCTTGCCATCATTCCCGCACGCGGCGGCTCCAAGGGCATTCCTCGCAAGAACGTGCTGAACGTGGCGGGCAAGCCGCTGGTGGTCCACAGCATCGAGCAGGCCCGGCAGGCCCGGCTCGTGTCGCGCGTGGCGGTGTCCACCGACGACGACGAGATCGCGCGCGTGAGCGAGACGGCCGGCGCCGAGGTGGTGCGTCGCCCGGCCGACATTTCCGGGGACAAGGCGACGTCGGAATCGGCGCTGATCCATGCGCTGGGCGCCCTGACGGCGTCCGGGCAGTACCGACCGGACCTCGTGGTGTTCCTCCAATGCACCTCCCCGCTGCGCCAGCCAGGGGACATTGACGCGGCCATCACGACCTTGCTGGACCAGAAGGCCGATTCGCTGTTGTCGGTGTCGCCCAGCCACCGGTTCCTGTGGGCCGAAAAGGACGGGCAGGCCACGTCGCTCAACTACGACTTCCGCCACCGCCCGCGCCGGCAGGACATGGCACCGCAGTACGTCGAGAACGGTTCGATCTATGTCTTTCGCCCCGACGTTCTGCTGCAAGGCGGCAACCGGCTGGGCGGAAAGGTCGCGCTGCACGTCATGGACGAAGACGCGTCCTGGGACATCGACACGCCGTTCGACATGCGGGTGGCCGAGATGCTGATGCTCGAGCGAGCGAGCGCATGACGCCTTCGTCGGGCCATCGGCTCCTCGTCTTCGGCAGCGGCTTCATCGCATCGCATGTGGCGTTGAGCTCCAGCGACCGATGGGGCTGGGCGGTGGACGTGGTGTACCGCCACCACCGCAATCCCGCACTCGCGGCGCTGCCGCTGCACGCCCTGCCCACCGGCTTGCCGCAGCTGATGGCCCTGCTGGAGCGGATCGACCCCACGCATGTGGTGATCGCCTCCGGCTCGTCCTTCGTGCCCGCCATCAACCGCGATGTGCAGGCGGCCATGGACCAGCACCTCAACGCGACATTGCTCGTTCTTGACGCGCTGGCCCGACTCAGGAGCCCGCGGTTGCAGAAGGTGCTCACCATCGGGTCCGCGTCGGAGTACGGCAGCTTTCCCGAGCACGCGGTGGACGAGTCGCACCTTCCCCAGCCGCGCGACGCCTACGGGCTGATCAAGCTCGCACAGCGCCAGATCGGCCTGCATTTCAGCCAGACACACGGGCTGCCGGTGGTCCATATCCGGCAATTCAACGTCACCGGCGTCGGGCAGGACCAGCGTTTCGTGCTGCCGTCGATCTGCCGGCAGGTGGCCACGCTTCAAAAGACGCTGCCGGCCGGTGCGCAGGCCGGCATCGTGGCCGGCAATACCGCCGTGCGGCGCGACTTCCTGGCCATTGACGATGTGTGCGAAGCCTATCGTGCGGCCTTGACCCGGGGAGAGCCCGGCTCGGTCTACAACGTCTGCTCCGGAACGGCCACCTCGATCGACGAACTGATCGCCATGGCCGCGCGGCTTACGCAGCTTCAACTCCGGGTTGAAGTCAATCCGGACCTTGTTCGCGAAAGCGACAAGGCTCAATCTGTCATCCTGGGCGACCCATCCAGGCTGCGTGCCCTCGGCTGGGCACCGAATACCGCCCTGCCGGAGTTGCTGGCGCGCATGATCGCGCACTATGCGGCGCTCCCTTGACCCCATTCTGGAGAATGTGAATGTCCCGTATCGAATCGCTCACCAACGATGGCCTGTACGTCATCGCCGAAGTGGGCATCAACCACAATGGATCGCTGGAGGAAGCCCTGTTCCTCATGCGCGAAGCCGCCGCCGCAGGCGCTGACGCGGTCAAGTTCCAGAAACGCACGCTGTCCGAGATCTACGTCGCGTCCTTGCTGAACGACCCGAACAGCGCCGAGTGGTCTTTCCAGTACCTGATTCCCCAGCTTCAGGCGCTGGAACTGTCCAACGAGGACTTCCACGTGCTGCGCGAAGAAGCGCGCCAGCTGGGTGTCGACTTCATCGTCACGCCGTTTGACCAGGTCTCCGCCGACTTTGTCGCCGGCCTGGATCTGGACGCCGTGAAGTTCTCGTCCGCCGACCTGACCAACTGGCCCCTCATTTCGCACGCCCTGGGGAAAATCAAGTGCCCGGCCATCTTCAGCACGGGCATGTGGGACGACGCCGTCATCCGCAAGAGCGCCAAGTTCATTGCGGACAATTTCTCGCAGCGATTCGCCATGCTGCTGTGCCAGTCGACCTACCCGGCCCCGCCGGAGGCGCTGAACCTGCGCTACCTGAACACGCTCAGCACCCTGGCTCCCATGGTGGGTTACTCCGGCCACGAACGGGGCGTCGACGCCTCCGTCATCGCCCACACGCTGGGCGCGACCATCATCGAGAAGCACATCACGCGCGACGCGAGCCAGCTCGGCCCCGACCACAAGGCATCGCTCACGTCGGCCGAGTTTGCTGCGCTGGTGCAGCAGCTCAAGCTCGCGCGCGTCATGCTGGGCGAGAACAAGAAGGTCATCACCCAGGCCGAGCTGCTGAACAAGGAAGTGTTCGCCAAGTCGCTGGTGGTCAAGCACGACATGGACGTGGGCGACATTCTCACGCTGACGGACATCAAGTTCATGAGCCCCGGCAAGGGGATCACGCCGGATCGGCTGGAAGACGCGCTGGGCAAGCCGCTCATGCGGGCCAAGAAGGCCGACGACTACGTCACCGATCAGGACTTCGAGAGGACGCTGTCGGTCTCGGAATGGCAGGGCTTCAAGTTCGGCAAGGAGTGGGGGGTCAAGTGCCGCTTCCACGACTTCCACACCTACAAGGTTCTGGAGACGCCCGTCGTCGAGTTCCACTGCTCCGATCTGGACGTCACGTCGGACGTGATCGTGGGCAGCACGAAGTCGGCCTTGATCATGCACGCGCCGGAGATCATCGGGCGCGACCTGTTCGACATGTGCTCCGACAACCGTGAGATCGTCTCCAAGTCCGTCGACATTCTCGAAAAGACCATCGTCCGCACCCGCGACATGGCCCCCGGCTTCAAGCCGGGCGTCAAGCCCAAGATCGTTCTCCACGTCGGTGGCATGAGCCTGGGCGACGGCGACTACGACTGCGCCACGCTCACGGCCAAGGCGGAGCATGTGCTGCGCGACGTCGACGTGTCCGGCGTGGACCTGCTGCCTGAGAACCTGCCACCCCGGCCCTGGTATCTCGGTGGCCAGTGGCATCAATGGGGCTTCATGCGGCCTCAGGACATGGCGGACTTCTGCAAGTCCCTGTCGCTGGGCATGACCTTCGACATCTGCCATGCCCAGCTGTACTGCAAGTACGCGGGCATCAGCCTGGTGGACTACGCCAAGATCGTCCTGCCCTATGTGCGCCACGTGCACATTTCGGATGCGCATGGCATCGACGGCGAAGGCGTGCAGATCGGCGAAGGGGAACTGGACTTCGACGCGCTGTTCCGCCACCTTGAAAAACGCCAGTTCAGCTGGGTGCCCGAGATCTGGAGCGGCCACGTCAACCACGGCGCGGGAACGCACCATGCGCTGTGCTGCCTCGAGAAGTACGGCCACTCGGGAGTTCTGTAGTTGGCATTCGACACGGGCCGGCATGGCTACACGTTCACGCGTGACCTGTGCCGCGCCATCGAGCAGTACACGGCCCATGCGGTCGCCAGGAACAGCCGCGCCTTCGAGCACCGCGGGCTGAACCTCCGGTTCGCGGTCGAGCGCCAGCTCTACATCGACGGGATCAACTCGGCGCCCCTGTTTGCCTGGTACGTGGCGACCCAGGAGGGCGGCACCGTTCCCGAACCGCAGGACGGCACGGCGGCACGGCTGGCGGGATGCTTCCCGGGCAGGGCGGAGAACGCCCCGGCCCCGGAAGAACGCCCCGCGCATTCGCGCCCCTACCTGGCGCTGCGCTGGTTGTATGGCCGCCTGAGGCGCATCCGGCATCTGCGCCGCGCCGCGCCGCGTGGGCATCGGTGGGCGCCCGTGCTGTTCCATGTGGTGCATCCGAAGTTCGCGCGCTATCTCGCACCCGTGACGCGAAGAATGCCGGAAGGCGCCTACGCCTATCTGGTCGCCACGGACCCGGCGCTGGCGACACCATTGGCGGCCATCGGTGAACCCATGGTGGCCTGGCCGCCCGCCGAAACCAGCCTGCGGGCGGCCCTGGCCCCCGACACACTGCAGCCTTTCCCCGGCTTGCTCGCGGCCGCCGACAGCACACTGGCGGCCCTCCGGGCGCTGAGGCCCGAATGCGTGGTCGCGGTCGAAGGCAACGCCCCCCTGGATTGCGTCACCTCGGAGGTCTGCCGCCACCTGGGCATCAAGAGCTATTGCGTGCAACAGGGCTGGTCGCCGTACGTGCACACCGGCTTCCGTCACCTCGCCTTCGATCACATGTTCGTGTGGGGCCCGGCGTTCGCCGAATTGCTTCGCCCGTTCAACCCGACCCAACCGTTCGTCGTATCGGGCAGCCACGCGCTCGCGGCACCCTCCGCCCGGACGTCGGCGGCCGGGCAAGGTGTCATCAGCTTTTTCCTGCAGGCGCCCTGTGCCTTTCTCAGCAGCGAAGCCTACGATGCGTTCGTCCAGCTCCTGGTGGACTGCGCGCTCGAGCACCCGGGCACCGAGTTCGTGGCTCGCGAGCACCCCAGCTACCCCGTGCCGCCGGCCCTGCGGCGGGTGCTTGCGGCGCAGCCCAATGTCAGCTTCTCGGACCCCGTGCAGCAGCCCATGGCCGACCTGGTGCAGGAGTCCCGGCTGGTGGTCAGCGTCTTCTCGACCGTGTTGCTCGAAGCCATGGCCATGGGCGTCCTGCCCTTGATCTGCAGCATCGGGTCGCTGCCGCGCTACGAGCCCGATCTCGCGGCCGAAGGTGCCGCCATCGAGGTGTTTTCGGTGCAGGCGGCGCAGCAGGCGATCCGCGATCTGCTGGCCGGATCGCTGCGGCTTGACGGCCATCTGGATTCGATGCGCGCCGCCGCATCCCGCTATTTCGCGGCGTCCGATGCGGCGGGGTTCATCGCGGATGCCATCGCCGGGTCGGCGAAAATACCCAGGCAACAGCCAGAACAATACCGAGTTGGAGGTGAATGTGGATAGGCAGGAACGAGGCGAGGCGTGCCCGGTGTGCGGCAACCTCGCAAAGGCCAACATTCGGGAGGCTTTCGATGACCGCTATGGTCAGCCGGAGCTGTTTCATCTGGCGGCGTGCACGTCATGCGATCATTGGATGACCGTGCCTCGCCTGCGCGAAGGCGATCTGGCCGGGCTCTACAGCAGCTACTACCCGCGCAAGCTCGTGAACGTGGCGGATCTCCGGCGCGAAGCGGCCAGGGTTGCCTTGCCTCGGGCCGGCCTCAAGCGGTGGTGGGCCGGAACCGACAACCAGGGGCAGTACACCGTGCGCCCGAACGAGCACATCCTCGACATCGGCAGTGGCAGCGGTCTGTCGTTGCTGGAAGCGGCCGCGCTCGGCGCGAAGCCCTACGGCGTGGAGGCAGACCCCAACGTCCAGCGCATCGCGGATGAGTTGGGCTTGCGCATCCACATCGGCAGCATCCACGACGCACCCTTTGCCGGACAGCAGTTCGACCTGATTGTGCTCAACCAGGTGATTGAGCACATACCCGAACCGGGGGATGCGCTCGATCGCATCCGCACCCGCCTGGCACCGGGCGGCCGCGTCGTCATGGTGCTTCCAAACCGGCGCTCGCTCTGGTGCAGGCTGTCCGGTGCCAAGTGGATCAACTGGCATGTCCCGTACCACCTGCACCACTTCACCGCGGCGGGATTCCGGCAGTTCGCTTCGCGGCACGGGTTCCGCGTCGCGCGCCAGCGGACGATCACGCCCAACATCTGGACAGTGCTTCAGCTTCGGGTGATGCGCGAAACCCAGAAGCGCGGAGTGCCCTCCGCCGTGTGGACCGTCAAGCCGAGCGAGGCGGCCGTGTCGCCCTCGACCCAGGGAGCCCCCGCCGTGCGCAACGCCCGCCCCTGGCCGGTCCGGGTCCTGCGCCGCTTCGCGCGCGCGGCGGCCTTGTCGGCATCGGCCGCGTTCAACCGGCTGGTCGATGCCGTCGGCCTGGGCGACAGCCTGCTGGTCGAACTCCGTGCCGACGTTCCAGGAAAGACGGCATGACGGTCCATGTCCTGATGCCCGTCTTCAACCGGCTGGCCCTCACCCAGCGGGTCACGCAGTGCCTGCGCGATCAGGTCGTCGATGAACCGCTGCGGATCGTGGTCGTGGACGACGGCTCATCGGACGGCACGGCAGAGTGGCTCGCCGAGCAGGGCGACATCCATGTCCTTCACGGCGACGGCTCCCTGTGGTGGGGCGGGGCGATGGACCTGGCGGTGCGCGACACCCTGGCCACGAGCGCCTCGACGGACTGGGTGCTTTTCGTCAACAACGACACCACGTTCGCGCCCGACTTCGTGCAGAGCCTGCTGGAGGTGGCGCGCGCCCATGCCCCCGCGGCCGTGGGCAGCGTGATTCGCGACGAAGTGGAGCCCTCGCGCCTGCTGTCCATCGGCCCGGTCCTGGACACCTGGCGCCTGAAGGTGCGCGATCACCTGCCGCAAGCCCGCCCTCTCGAGATGGACGCCGCTGGCGTGCACGCGGTGGATGCCCTCAGCGGGCGTGGCGTGCTGTTTCCCGTCGAAGCGTTTCGACGGGCGGGCGCCATGCGCCCGCGCTGGCTGCCTCACTACCTCGCCGACTACGAGCTCTCGGTGCGCATGCGAAAGGCCGGCTACAAGCTGCTGGTCAGCGAGCGCGCGGCCGTGCTGTCCGCCAACGAGTTTGGCAACGCGCACCGCGCCAAGTCATTCCGGGAAGAACTCTTCTCGGTGCGTTCCGCCTCCTTCCTGCCCGCCAACCTGCTGTTCTGGTGGGAAGCCAGTTCGTTCGCGGAGCGGTTCACGCTGGCGCCGCGCCTGGTGATCGTGCGGCTGTGGCGGAAGTTGCGAGAAAGAACTCTATGAAAATTGCCATCGTTGACACCTACTACGCTGCGTTCCTCGGGGCGGTCTATCGACGTGAACCCGGGCTGGCCTCGCAGTCGTACGAGTCGCAGCGCCGCTTCCTGACCGACCAGTGCTTCGGCACCTCCGACTTCTACAGCCGCCATCTCAACGGAATGGGCCACGACGCCCAGGACCTGATCGTCAACTGCGTGCCGCTGCAGGCCGCCTGGGCGCGCGAGAACAAGGTCCCTTTCAGCACCCTGGCACTCAAGGTGCCGCACCGGCTGTTCCGCGTTCCGGTGGTCGGCCGCTGGCTGGCCGGGTTGCCGGGCCTGGTCGAAATCGCCGTGGCACAGATCCAGGCGTCGCGCCCCGACGTGCTCTACTGCCAGGATCTGAGCTTCTTTCCACCCGATGTGCTGGCCAAACTGCGGCCCTACGTGAAGTTGATCGTGGGCCAGATTGCCTGCCCGTTGCCGCCCGACGCCTTCCTCAAGGGCTACGACCTGATCCTCACCTCGTTCCCGCATTTCGTGCCGCGGCTGCGCGCGCTGGGCGTGGCCTCGGAGTACTTCCGCATCGGGTTCGACACGCGGGTGCTGGAAAAGCTGGGCGACGTGGCCAAGGACGTGGAGGCCAGCTTCGTGGGCGGCATCAGCCGGCACCACGGCAAGGCGGTACCCGTGCTCGAATACCTGGCTCGCAACACCCCCATGCAGTTCTTCGGCTACGGCGCGGACAGCCTGGACGCCGACTCCCCCATCCGCCAGCGCCACCACGGCGAGGTCTGGGGCCTGGACATGTACCGCGCCCTGGCGCGCAGCAAGGTCACCCTCAACCGCCACATCAACGTGGCCGAGAACAACGCCAACAACATGCGCCTCTACGAGGCCACCGGCGTGGGCTCGCTGCTCATCACGGACCGCAAGGACAACCTCGGCGAGATCTTCGAGGTCGGCAAGGAGGTCGTGGCCTACTCCTCGCAGGAGGAAGCGGCGGAGCTGATCCGCCACTACCTCGATCACCCCGAAGAGGCCGCCGCGATCGCCCGCGCCGGGCAGGCCCGCACGCTGCGCGAACACACCTACCGGCACCGCATGGAAGAACTCGTGCCGGTGCTGGAGCGGCACCTCGGAGCGCGCCGCCCATGAAAGCCGCGCTGCGTTCGCTGCTGAACCGCTTTCCCCGGCTCAAGGCCGGGCTCAAGCGGCTGCGCAGCCGCCTGAGCCCGCCGGGCGGCGTGTCGTCGAACTACGTCCCCTTGAAAACCGGGGAGGCCGCCGGCGAAGCGGCCCGCCTGCGCGACGCCTGGCAGTCCGACGCGCTGCCGCGCCGGCAACGCGAGCTGGTGAATGCCCAGCTCGCCGCCTACCGGCGCGGTGAGTCCATCGACGTGTTCGACGTCATGAACCAGGCCCTCCGCGCGCTGCCGTCGGACGTGCGAGGCATGTCGGTGCTGGAGGTCGGCTGCTCCAGCGGCTTCTACTCGGAGGTGTTCGAGATCGCCGGCCTGGGCGTGCGCTACGCCGGCTGCGACTACTCGCCCGCCTTCATCGAGCTGGCCCGCCAGACCTACCCGGACCTGCGGTTCGACGTCGAGGATGCCACCGCCCTGCAGCACGACCGCGACGCCTTCGACGTCGTGATCTCGGGCTGCTGCCTGCTGCACATTCCGGAGTACCAGGCGGCCGTCGCCGAGACGGCGCGCGTGGCCCGCCAGTACGCCGTCTTCCACCGCACCCCCATGGTGCTCGGGCAGCCCAACCAGTACTACCGCAAGCAGGCCTACGGAGTGGAGACGGTGGAAATCCATTTCAACGAGCCCGAGTTCCTGGCCCTGCTGGCCGCCAGCGGCCTCGAACTGATCGCGACCTACACGCTGGACGAAACCGTCCACGATGGCGTGGGCACGGCCAATCGCACCTACGTGTGCAGAAAAATCGCACCATGACCCCCCGCCACTTCTGCACGCTGTTCGACAGCAACTACCTCCTCAAGGGGGTGGCGATGCTCAGGAGCCTCGCCCGCCACTGCCCCGGGGCGCATGTGCATGTGCTGTGCATGGACGCGCAGACCCAGACGATCCTGACGCAGCTCGCGCTGCCGCACATCACCTGCATCCCGCTGTCCGACCTGGAAGACGACGAGCTGCTGGAAGCGAAGAAGGATCGCGGCGTCGCCGAGTATTGCTGGACGCTCTCGCCCTGCCTGCCCACCTATGTGCTGAAGCACAACCCGGGCATCGACTTCCTCACCTACCTCGATGCCGACCTGCTGTTCTACTCATCGGTGCAACCGCTGTTCGACGAGATCGGCGACAGCTCGATCGCCATCATCGAGCACCGCTTCAGCCCCCGCCTGCAGGACCGCGAGGTCAACGGGCGCTTCTGCGTCGAATGGGTGAGCTTCCGCCGCGACGAGGAGGGCATGGCCTGCCTGTCGCGCTGGCGGGCGCAGTGCATCGAGTGGTGCTACTACCGGCTGGAGGAAGGCCGCATGGGCGACCAGAAATACCTGGACGAATGGCCCGACCGCTACCCGTCGTGCCACATCCTCCAGCACCCTGGGGCCGGCATCGCACCGTGGAACTACTCGCAGTACACCTTCGGCACCGACGCGGCCGGCGGCATCACGGTGGACGGCAGCCCGCTGATCTTCTACCACTTCCACCAGTTCCAGCTGCTCGAGAACGGGAAGTTCGATCGCCTCTCGACCTTCTACACCTCGGAATGCGCGGAGCCTGGCGAGGTGTACGCCGTCTATGAACGCGATCTCGCGGCGAGGCTGGCGGAGGTCTCGGCCGTCAGCCCGGGGTTCAAGGGCGGTATCAAGCCCGCCGCCCGGGTAAGAGGCCGGCGCCTGATCCAGCAACTTGTCCCGATGTGGGCCAAGGAAATCGCGCGGCGGTTCGTCCGCTACTGACGATCGGCATCACCGTGTCCGACCCCGCGGCCCCCACCATCTCCGTCATCACCGTGTGCTTCAACAGCGCCGGCACGCTGGCGGACGCCCTGCAGTCGGTTGCGGACCAGACCTGGCCCCACATCGAGCACATCGTCATCGACGGCGCGTCCCGCGACGGGACGCCCGACATCCTGGCCCGGTTCCGGCCGCAGCTCGCGCAGGTGGTGAGCGAGCCCGACAAAGGCATCTACGACGCGATGAACAAGGGCCTGGCCCTGTGCCAGGGTGACATCGTCTGCTTCCTGAATGCGGACGACCAATACGCGTCGGCCGAGGTGCTGGCCCACGTGGCGCGCGAGATGCACGAGCATCGACTCGATGTGCTGATGGGCGACGTGGCGTTCTTCCACCCCGACGCCCCCCACAAGGTGGTGCGGCGCTACCGCTCCGACCGGTTCAGCCCCGAGCGGCTGGCCTACGGCTGGATGCCGGCCCACCCTGCGCTGTTCATCCGGCGCGAGGTCGTGAAACGGGTGGGGAAGTTCAAGACCAGCTACCGCATCGCCGGCGACTTCGATTTCATCGCCAGGACGTTTGCCGACAAGAGCCTGCGCTACCGCCACCTGCCCGAGGTGCTGGTGAACATGCGCACCGGTGGCGCCAGCACCGCCGGTTTTCGTTCCAAGCTGCTGCTCAACCGCGAGGTGCTGCGGGCCTGCCGGGAAAACGGCATCCGCACCAACCTGCTGAAGATCCTGTCCAAATACCCGGCGAAGCTGCTCGAACTGGTCGTCAAATGAAGGTCCTGGTCACCGGTGCCAACGGATTCGTGGGCCGCGCGCTGTGCGAGGCCCTGAGGCGCGCCGGCCACGAGGTGGTGGCGGGCGTGAGGCGGCCCAGCGGCCTGCCCGGCGAACAGATCCTGCCCGAGCTCGAAGACGCCGCGGCCTGGGACACCGCCGCCGGCCTGGCTTGCGACGTGGTCATCCATCTGGCGGCGCGCGTGCATGTGATGCAGGAGCAGGCGGGCGACCCGGCTGCGCTGTACCGCTCGGCCAACACCACCGCCACCCTGGCCCTGGCGCGCGTCGCCGCGCGCGCGGGGGCACGGCGGCTGATCTTTCTCAGCAGCATCAAGGTCAACGGCGAACACTCCGAGCCCGGCCGGCCCTTCACGGCGATGGACCGGCCCTCGCCGCAGGACCCCTACGGCGTGTCCAAGATGGAAGCCGAACAGGGCCTGCACCGCGTCGGCTCGGAAACCGGTCTGGAGGTCGTGGTCGTCCGGCCGCCCCTGGTGTACGGACCCGGCGTCAAGGCCAACTTCGCGAGCCTGATGCGCGCCGTCTCGCGCGGCCTGCCCCTGCCATTGGGTGCGGCCACCGACAACCGCCGCAGCCTGGTGGCGCTGGACAACCTGGTCGATCTGCTGCTCACCTGCATCGACCACCCCGCGGCCGCCGGCCGGACCTTTCTGGTCAGCGACGGCGACGACCTCTCCACCACCGACCTGATCCGCCGCATGGGTCGAGCCGTCGGCCGGCCGGCCAGGCTGCTGCCCGTGCCCACCTCGCTGCTGCACCTCGGTGCCGCGCTCGTCGGCAAGAAGGCGGTCGCACAGCGCCTGCTGGGAAACCTGCAGGTCGACATCACCCCCACGCGCGAAACGCTGGGCTGGACACCGCCCATCGGTGTCGACGAAGGACTGCGGCGCGCTGCCGCAGACAGGGTGCAACGATGAAACGCTGCGTTGATCTGCTCCTGGCACTGTGCGCCGGCGTCGTGCTGCTGGTGCCCGTGGTGCTGGTGGCGCTGGCCGTCCGGCTCACCTCCCCGGGGCCGGCGCTCTACTGGAGCGACCGCGTCGGCCGCCACAACCGCCTCTTCCGCATGCCCAAGTTCCGCAGCATGCGCACCGACACTCCGGCCGTGGCCACCCACCTGCTCACCGACCCGGGCAAGTACCTGACGCCCATCGGCCCGTTCCTGCGCAAGAGCAGCCTGGACGAACTGCCCCAGCTGTGGAGCATCCTCAAGGGCGACATGAGTTTTGTCGGGCCGCGCCCTGCGCTGTTCAACCAGGACGACCTGATCGCCCTGCGCACGCAACAAGGTGTGCATGAGCTCGTGCCCGGCCTGACCGGCTGGGCCCAGGTGAACGGCCGCGACGAGCTGCCGATACCCCAGAAGGTGGCGCTGGATGCAGAATACCTGCAGCGCCGCAGCCTGTGGTTCGACCTGCGGATACTCTGGATGACGTTTGTCAAAGTGCTGCGCCGCGACGGCGTGGCCCACTAAAAAGAATGAACAACAGGGACCATCGAGGCCAAGCCGCCGCCACGCTTCTGCACATGCCGCGGGCCGCCAAGCGCCTCACGGCGGTGCTGGTGGACATCGCGCTGTGCGCGCTGACCGTCTGGATCGCGCTGTGCCTGCGCCAGGAGCACTGGGTCCAGCTGACACCCGCCCACAGCCTGGCCATCATGGGTGCGGTGCTGATCGCCCTGCCCCTGTTCATCCGCTTCGGCCTGTACCGCGCCATCTTCCGCTATGCCGGCTGGAATGCCATGGTCAGCCTGGCCCAGGCGATGGCGCTGTACGCCCTGTTCTATGTCACGGTGTTCACCGTGATCGGCGTCCCGGGCGTGCCCCGCACGGTGGGGGTGATACAGCCCCTGCTGCTGCTGGTGACCGTCGGGTTCAGCCGCGTGGTGGTGCGCTACTGGCTCGGTGGCCTGTACCGCACCATGCTGCAACGCGAGCACCTGCCGGGCATCCTGATCTACGGTGCGGGCATGGCGGGCCGGCAGCTGGCCGCGGCGCTCGCGCGCGGCAGCGAGCAGCGCCTGCTCGGGTTTCTGGACGACGACGACGAGCTGCAGGGCAACAGCCTCGACGGCCGCACCGTGTACGACCCGGCCGAGCTGGTGCAGCTGATTCCCAACCTCGGCGTCACGGACGTGCTGCTGGCACTGCCCTCGATCACGCGCCAGCGCCGCCTCGACATTCTGGACACCCTGCGCCACCTGCCCGTGCACGTGCGCACCCTGCCCGGCATGTCCGACCTCGCCACGGGCCGCGTGACCATGAGCGATGTGCGCGAGCTGGACATCGAAGACCTGCTGGGTCGCGACCCGGTCACGCCCGACACCGCGCTGCTTCACCGGCTGATTCACGGCAAGGTGGTGGCCGTCACGGGGGCGGGCGGCAGCATCGGCAGCGAGCTGTGCCGGCAGATCGCGGCCTGCGCGCCGCACACGCTGCTGCTGGTGGAAAACAGCGAGTTCGCGCTCTACCAGATCCACCGCGAACTGGACGCGTTGTCCGACACCGGGACACCCGACGTGCAACTGGTGCCCCTGCTGGCCTCGGTGCAGGACGAAGCCCGCATCGGCCAGATCATGCAGGCCTGGCGGCCCGACACCGTGTACCACGCCGCGGCCTACAAGCACGTGCCCCTGGTGGAGCACAACCCGGTCCAGGGCCTGCGCAACAACGTCTGGGGCACCTGGGTGTGCGCCCGGGCCGCACAGGCCGCCGGCGCGGCCAACTTCGTGCTGATCAGCACCGACAAGGCGGTGCGCCCCACCAATGTGATGGGCGCGAGCAAGCGCCTGGCCGAGATGGTGCTGCAGGCGCTGGCGGCCGAGCCAGGCAGCGGCACCACCTTCGCCATGGTCCGCTTCGGCAACGTGCTGGGCTCCAGCGGCTCGGTGGTGCCCCTGTTCCGCGAGCAGATCCGCAACGGCGGGCCGATCACGCTGACGCACCCGGACATCACGCGCTACTTCATGACCATCCCCGAGGCCGCCCAGCTCGTGATCCAGGCCGGCGCCATGGCGCAGGGCGGCGACGTGTTCGTGCTGGACATGGGAGAGCCCGTGCGCATCATCGACCTGGCGCGGCGCATGATCGAACTCTCGGGCCTGCAGGTAAAGACCGAGCAGCACCCCACCGGTGACATCGAGATCCACATCACCGGGCTGCGACCGGGCGAAAAGCTGTACGAGGAGCTGCTGATCGGCGACAACCCCCAGCCCACGCAGCACGCGCGCATCATGAAAGCGCAGGAAGACCTGCTGCCCTGGGACGAGCTGCAAACCCTGCTGGCGTCGCTGGAAGAGGCAATGGAACGGAACGACGTGGCCACCGTGCGGGCCTTGCTGCAGGTGTGCGTGCAGGGCTACCAACCCGCCGGCGAGGTGGTCGACTGGCTGCACTCCTCGCCAGGCACCCCACTCGAATCGGCTCGCCACTGAGCAAAAAAAAGCCACCGGAAGGTGGCTTTTGAAAGTCCTTGAAGGGACGTCGTTGGGAGACCAGATTCAAACGTTTTTCATGACGTAGTTGTTTGCCGGATCCGTTGTTCTGAGGTTGTGACAGCAACGTCACGAATTGTGCGCCGTGACCCCGCTTTCGACCATCCCCCATTTGTGGGAATGGGTATGTTTTCTTGGGCAATAAAACCCAAAAAAGTCCCCGGAAATCAAGGAAGTGTCTTGCCGCCGACATTCCTGCCTGCGGGATCAACGGCAGCCTGCGCAGACCAGCGGTGCCTCACACCGGCAGCTCGACCACGAAGCGGGCGCCACCACCGGGGCGGTCCTCGCAGCGCACGCGGCCTCCGTGGCGCTCGATGATGGTCTTCACCAGCGACAGCCCCAGCCCCACCCCGCCTTCGCGTTCGCTGGCGCCGGGCAGGCGGTAGAACGGCTCAAAAATGCGCGCGCGCTGCTCGGGCGGCACGCCGGGGCCCCGGTCTTCCACCCACAGCGCCACGCGCGGCGTCTCCTGCCCGAGGACGCTGGTGGGCGCATGGATGCTCAGACGCACCTGCGAATCGCCTCCCGCGCCGACATGGCCATAGCGCCGCGCGTTTTCCAGCAGATTGCGCAGCACCCGGCGCAGCAGGCGGGCCTGACCGTGCACCAGCACGGGCGCGGTGCCGGCCGCGATCTCCAGGTCGGCACCGGTGCGCGCGCATTCCTCGGCCGCCAGGCCCACCAGGTCCACCTCTTCCGTCGGACCCAGTGCGCTTGCATCGCGCGCATCGATCAGGTCCAGCCGGCTGGCCAGCAGGATTTCATCGATCAACTGATCCAGCTCCTCGATGCTGCGCGCGATCTCGGCACGTTGCGCGGCCCGCGCGCTGTCCGTGCCCAGCAGCTCCAGCCCCATGCGGATGCGCGCCAGCGGCGAACGGAGTTCATGCGAGGCATTGGCCAGCAGGGCCTTGTGCGACTGCAGCAGGGTCTGCACGCGCTCGGCCGCCGCGTTGAAGCGGGTGGCCAGGAACGCCACTTCGTCCTGCCCCTGCATCGGCAGGCGCGTGGAGAGGTCGCCGTCACCCCAGCGCTCCACGCCTTTCTGCAGCGCTTCGAGGCGCTTGGTCAGGCGCCGCACGATGGGGTAGGCGCCCAGGGCCACCGCGAAAGCCACCAGGCCGAGCAGCCAGGCAAAGCCGGTCGGGGTCTGGAACCAATCAGGCGCGCGGCGGCCCGCGTTGTTGCCGCCGGACGGGCGGTTCGGCCGCGGCAGCAGCACGTAAAGCGTCTGCCCGTCCTTCATCTCCACCTCGAACTCCCAGCCTTCTCCCGGGATGCTGACCGCTCGCGCGGGGGCCTGGCCCACGATCTCGCGCGCACCGTCGCGCACGATGATCGTGCGGGTCACGCGCGCCTCGCGCTCGGCGCGGTCTTCGTCCAGCGCCTGCTGCCACAGCCAGCCCGTGACCAGCGTCAGCACCGTGACCGCGGCAACCACCGCCAGCCAGATGCGGATGTAGAGCCGGGAGCCGAAGAGTGAACTCATTCCTGCTGCTTCGCGAACACGTAGCCCACGCCGCGCACCGTGAGGATGCGCTTGGGGTCCTTGCTGTCGGCCTCGATGGCGTTGCGGATGCGCCCGATGTGCACGTCGATCGAACGGTCGAAGGCCTCCAGCTCGCGCCCACGCACCGCCTCCATGATCTGGTCGCGCGTGAGCACGCGGCCCGCGCGTTCGGCCATCGCCACCAGCAGGTCGAACTGGTACGAGGTCAGCTCGCAGGGCTGGCCGGCCACCTGCACGGTGCGGGCATCGCGGTCGATGTCGAGCGAGCCGAAGCGCAGCACCGGCGTGGAACGCGACACGGCCGCGCTGCCGCTGGGCTCGCCGCGGCGGCGCAGCACGGCGCGCACGCGCGCGAGCAGCTCGCGCGGCTCGAAAGGCTTGGGCAGGTAGTCGTCGGCGCCGAGCTCCAGACCGATGATGCGGTCCATGGGGTCCCCCTTGGCCGTGAGCATCAGCACCGGCACGCGCGCGGCCTCGCCCGGCATCGAGCGGATGCGCCGGCAGACCTCCAGGCCATCGATGCCGGGCATCATCAGGTCCAGGATCACCAGCTGCGGCAGCATGAGCTGGAGCTGCTCCAGCCCGGCCTCGCCGTCGCTGGCGTGGGTCACGTCAAAACCCGACTGGCCCAGGTACTCCACCACCATCTGCGCCAGGCGGCTGTCGTCTTCAATCATCAGCAGGGGAGCGTTCATGGTTTTCAGTGTAGCGGCGGGCGCCGGAGCCCCTCATCGTGTCAGCCCTGTGTGAAGCGGGCTTTCGGGTCACGTAAAGTCATGTAAATGGCACCGCCCACCCCGGCCC
>NZ_JBWKZH010000062.1:0-34724 GCF_059424305.1 Hydrogenophaga sp. GW456-12-10-14-TSB4
CTTCACAGGCGGTTGATGCTCAGGCGTCAACCGCCCGTCTGGCCGCGCTACACAAGCACGGGAACGCGTCGAAACAGGCCTGAACGATCGACGCCCCATCCCCTTCCGGAGACACCATGAAACTTCGCACCCAGATCCTCTGTCTTGGCCTGGCCGGCGCCGCCCTGGTGTCTGCCGCGGGCGGCATCGGCCTGCTGGGCGAGACCATCAGCCAGATGGACCGCGTCACGCAGCAGAACGCCGCCCTGGTGGAAGAAAGCGCCGCCGCCGCCGACAGCCTCAAACAGCAGGCCCTGCAGCTGGTGCAGGCCGTTGCCGTCTTCAAGCTCGACCGCGAGCCGCGGATGGCCTGACCGGGACCTCAGCAGTCCTGGACCAGCTCCCTCACGCGGAAGATGCGCGACCGGACCGTGCCGATCGGGATGCGGAGCGACTGGGCCGCCTGCTCGTAGGTGAGGCCCTCTTCGATGTAGGCCTCGAACGTCGAGGACAAGGCCTCAGGCATGGCCCGCATCTTCTGATCCACGAGCCGCAGCCGCTGCTGAAGGGCAACGATGTGGAGGACATCGGGGGTGCCGCGTGTGTCGGCGGGCCCGTCCTCCATGTCCACGAACCGCTCACGATGGGCCACCGCCTTGGCCACGTGCTGCCGGCCGACATTCTGCGCGACACCGAAGATCCAGGACTCCAGGCACGAGCGCCCGCCAAAGTTGCGCAACGACTTCAGCACTTCCACGTACACATCCTGGACCAGGTCATCGACCAACTGGGGGTCCCGTTCGAACCGCCGCAGGAAACTTCTGAGCTTGCCGTCCGTTCGCACCACCAGAGCGGCCAGCTGACCGTGCAAGTCCGAAAAGGTGCTTTCCTGTATTCGATTGACTTCCACGGCGTTTCTCCTCAATGGGCGTAGCAACATGCTTCGCCGCAATGTAGAAGTCGCACCCACAGCCTGGGACAGGAAGGAACAGACGTGGAATAGCCATGACCGAGGCGCTTGAACGCCACCCCGAACCGCCGACCCGACCACTCGGTCGAATTTCTTACAAACCGGCTTGGCCGCTCGCAGCCGGGCCCTTCAGCGACCCGCCTCGTCCCCCAGGGTGATCGCGTACACCCGGGCATCCAGCGCCTCCTGGGCGTGAAAGATGCGCTTTCTGGCGATGCCCTCGAACTGCGCACCGAGCTTCTCCGCCACCCGCTGGCTGGCGAGGTTGTCGACCCGAATGACGAGGGCCAGGCGCTGCAATCGCAGCACGCGGAAACAGAAATCGAGCAGCAGGCGCGCAGCCCAGGCCGCGATGCCCTTGCCGCGAAACCGGGGCTCCACCCAATAGCCCAGATCGGCGCAGCGGCAATCCCAGAGAACGTTGGACACGGTCACGCCGCCGATCACCACCCCCTCGTCAGTGAAGATCCCGAAAGAAAAGGTTCGGCCGGCCCGCCAGTCCGATTCCAGCCGCTCGAGCAGCGCGTGGGCCTGCTCAGTGGATCGGACGGCCTCGGGCCATTCTTCCCAATGCAGGATCTCCGACCTGGACCGCTCGATCGCCGCAAACCAGTGCCCGGCATGGATGCGCAAGAGTGGTCGGATGTCCAGGCCGGCCGTCGCTCCTTGCATTGGCGGTGTGCATACCATCTCGCTCTGCGTGTCCCGAGCGCTGTCCATGTCAATCATCCGTGATGGCCCATCCAGAAAGGGCGACGACGTTAGCGCTTGCTCAGGATTTGGTGCACCGGGAGTTACCAAACAACGAACACCAGGCCGTTTCCTGTGGAAAAGGTGAACCAGCTGCAGCGAGCAGGCCCCAACGCTGCCCCCGTGTTTGCCAGGCTAAAACTTCCTCGATCCATACGAACCGGCGCCTGACTCGAAACACTTACTGAACACCTTCTTCTCCAAAACGCGAGGTGATCCGGTGAACTTTCCTGTGATCGATCACAGCCTTTCGGTGCCGGTATCTCTGATCTGTTCAGAAGATGACGAAGAAAAGGCGTTGAACGACGCTCACGCCCTCGCCGATGTCTGCATTGACAAAGGACTGGAGGAAGGCCTGGCCTACCTTCAGGAACAATGGCGTCGAGAAAAGCAGTCTCCACCGGCGGCGGTCAAGACCCTGGTGTCCAGCCCTCTCTACCTGGCGGTGTGGAGTGGGTTGTCAGGCACCAATGGCAGCAGCGCGGCACTGCGGCGTGTCACCCAGCGCCATATGAGGCATGTACACAGACACCTTGACCATGGGATCACCGGAGGACTTCTTGCTCATGCGCACCACCACGTCATGGGCATTGTCGAAAACCCCCCAGCGACAACACTGTCCCCTCAAGTCGAACTGCCCGCCCTTGGACACGCGACTGGATAAACGGGCCAACAGTTTTCCAAGGTTCTCCGGCACGACATGTACCACGGAATGCGCACGACCCTTCAAAGCCTTCAGGTTGTTCGCTTCCAGCTGAGCAAAGTCGAGTGTCGAAAGATCGACCGCGCTCAGCTTTTTGAGGATGCTCTTGGGATGGTCCAGAAAGGCTTGGACGAAATGGAGTTCATGAACCGACCTTTCTTCAAGCTCAATGGGAAACTTGAAGGGCTTCGTGAGCTTCTCCGGGTCTGGGAAGACAAACGGTTTGCACAAGATCAAGATGGGACCTGACACCGAGGAATCGTATTTGTGAAAGGTCCTGAATTTTTCACCCTTATCGATCCAGTACTTATCGCGGCTTTTGCTCCGTTCCAGCAAGACCTGACACACAGCAGCTGGCCATTCCTCGCTGCACGCATCCATGGCCTGACCACTTTCGAGCGCCGCGAGAGTCACCGCCACCGCCTTTTTTTCCTGCTCGACACCGCCGTTTTTCTTGATTCCGCGCAGCGTTCTCTTGACGCACTCAAAAACCTGATTGTTCTGAAGCAAGGCTGACACCGCACCGAAATGCGTATCGACCTTCTCGAAACACAGCTTGGTCGCCAGCCTGGGGTCTTTCGGCTGGATGCCCATCAATGCGGCCTCCCGGTTGTTTTCCACCATGAGTTTGAGTTCCTCATGCGTCACCTCTCCGGTTGGGTTCTTTCTCGGTTCCGGGAGATTGAACTCGCTCAAATTCTTGTGGATGATGGACAGGTGATTCATTTCGATGACTCAATTAGGAAGTTGATGGCGCCTCTCACGCGCTTCGTTCGCGCCCAAACCGGGCACTGAGTGAAAGGGCACACCTAAAAGTTCAACCGATTTCTCAACCGCTCGAAAATGCATCGCGGACAACGAGCCTCGCCAAGGGCCCACTGCGCAACGGAAAGTGGAGAATTTCAGGCGGCCAGCAAGCGCGGCACCGCAGCCACCAGCATGGCCAGCCCGGAGAGGCTGAGCAAGCTCAGCACCAGCTTGCGGAACGCGGCCTCGCTCAGGCCCACGTACAGCCGCGAACCCAGCAGCACGGGCACGAGCAGTGCCACGGCGACCAGGGGCAGCAAGGGCCACATGTCGCGGGTCACGGCACCCGAGACCAGGTACCCGAGCATGGTGAAAGCCAGGGCCGCGAGGTTGAAGTTCTGGATGATGGCGCGCTGCGCGTCCTTCTCCATGCCGCGCAGCGTGCACCAGAGCGTGGGCACCACGCCGGTGAAACCGCCGATGCCGCCCATGAAGCCGCCCGCCAGCCCCACCACGCCGTCGGCCAGGCGCCCGCCGCGCGAGATCTTCGGCAAGTGCGAGGACAGCAGCATCACCGGGCACCAGACCACGAGCACGCCGCCAAGCACCAGGCGGAAGAGATCGGGGTTGAGGTGCGGCAGCACGGCGATGCCCATGGGAATGCCCAGCGCGCCGCCGGCCAGGAAAGGCGCGAGCGCGCGCAACCGCAGCGGGCGCCGGCTGGTGACCGCGGCCACGACCTGACCGGTGAGCGAACCGAACACGGCCATGACGGCGGCCACGCGCGGATCGATGCCCCAGACCCAGAACGACATGGCGACCATGCCGAAGGCAAACCCCGAGAGGCCTTGCACGAAGCCGGCCACGGCGGCGCCCACCACGAGCAAGGCGATCGTCTCGGGTGTCATGCGACCACGCCTTCAGACATCCCGGCAGTAGCCCTCGCCTGCGCGCACCGTCAGGCAGTTCTTCTTTTCGCTGAGCCACTTCATCCCGGTCTCGGCGCCGTTGGTGGCACGCACCGATTCCTTCACACCGTCGCGCTCGAACTCGATGCGGTCGCCCGCCGCGACGCCCGCAAAGGTGCGGGGGCCATCGAGGTTACGGACCGTGACCTCGTATTTTCCGCCGCTGCCCGCGAGCTGGAGGAAGGTGCCCTCGGGTCCGTTCCACTGGCCGACCCAGGCATCGGTGGCCGGCGCAGGCGCAGGCGCAGTCGGGGCGGGACGGTCCTGACAGCCGGTCAGGGCCCCGGCCATCACAGCGGTGAAGACAAGACGCGTGAGGTTCATGGCAGACCTTTCGGATGAGCGCCGGATCAGCGTTCGGCGATGTAGTGCGACATGCGAGCGCTCTCGCCCTCGGCGAGGAAGGCGCGCACCTCGGTCTCGATCGCGCGGTCGGCCACGGTGGCGCGGGCGCGCTGGTGCAGGTAGTCCGCCCAGGAGGTGACGATGAAGCGCTCCACATAGCGCGAAGGCTCACCCAGGTCCTTGTAGACGCGCCAGAAAGTGGCGCCGTCGCGGCGGCGCGGCGCTTTCATCTGGGCGATGGTGTCGAGGAAGGCCTGGTCTGCACCCGGGCGGATGCGGTAACCCACCTCCACGGCAATCGGCCCGGCCTCGGGACTGGGCTCGGCTTCCACGAAGAGTTCGTCCCAGGGCGTGCCCTGGGTCACTTCGTGGTCCGCGCCCACGCGCAGGGGGAAGGGGCGCGCCAGCAGCAGGCCGGCGGCCATGAGCACGCCGGCCGCCGCGAGCGCACTGGTGAGGCCGACGATGTCGGACACCGCGCCCCAGAAGGCCGAGCCGATGGCAAAGGCGCCGAGCGCGGAGACGATGTGCAGCGCCACCGCGCGCGAACGCACCCAGGGCGGTGCGCTCGCCTGGGTGGCGGTGTTGAAGGTGGACATGGTGGCCATCCAGGCCGCGCCGCCGAAGGCCATGGCGACGTACACCACCGCCGGCACGCGCACCCAGGCGGCCACCAGCATCACGGCGGCGAACACCACACAGGCCACGGCCACGATGGTGTCGAGCGCGAAGCGAGCGCGCAGACGACCGATGACCAGCCCCGAGGCCACCGCCCCGGTGCCCAGGCAGCCCATGAGCAGGCCGAAGCCCTCGGCCCCGGTGCCCAGCTGGCGTTGTGCGATCACCGGCAACAGCGCCCAGAGCGCCGCGCCGGCGGCGCTGAAAGCCATCACGCGCACCAGCTGCGCCAGGATCATGCGCGAATGCCAGGCGAAGCGCAGGCCGCTGAGCGTGCCGCCCCACAGGCGCTCGGCCGGGAGGCTGGACGGCGGGTGCGCGCGCGGTGGCCAGCGGCGGATCGACTCCCACATCACCACCGTGGTGAACACCGTGACCACGAAGACCCAGCCCGCGCCCAGGCGCGCGAACAACAGGCCGGCCAGCGTGGGGCCGATGGCGCGGGCGGCGTTGTAAGCGATGCCGATGGCCGTGATGGCCTGCGGCCATTCCGGCCGCGGCACCGGGTCGACCACCGAAGAATTCCACGCTGGCGTGAGCACCGCCGTGCAACAGCCGCAGACGAACACCAGGAACAGCACCGAGGCCGGCCCGCCCCAACCCGCCAGCACCAGCCCGGCCAGCAGCATGCTGGCCCCCACCTGCGCGATCAGGGCGCCCGAAATCAGGCGACGGCGGTCGGTGGTGTCGGCCAGCACCCCGGCGGGCAGCGCCAGCAGGAACATGGGCAGGAACACCGCCGTCTGCACCAGGGCGGCGAGAAAGGAGGAGCCGGTGAGCTCGACCATGAGCCAGGCGGCGGCCATGGTCTGCATGCCACTGCCGATGAAGAACACCGCGCCGCAGATCCAGAGCCCCCGGAAGGCGGGTTGGCGAAGCGGGCTCCAGATGGATGTGGACATGGCCCATTATTCCGCACACCCCCGGGGCCATGCGGGACAGCGCGCGAAGCCTCAGCGCGGCGTGTGGCCGTAAGTGATGGAGAGCACCACGCCCGAGCGCAGGCGCACCGTGGCCCACAGGTTGCCCGGGCCCCGGTCGTACAGCCATTCTTCGGTGAGCTGGCAGGGCAGGATACGGCTGGCGTAGGGCTCGGGCACCGGGTAGTAGTGGGGGTTCTGGTAAAGCGGCGCGCAGTAGGCATCGGTCAGCACGGGCTGGCCGCACTTGGCCACCAGGGAGAGCTTCGACTCCCCCTCGGCGGCAATGCCGCCGGCGCAGCGCAGCGACTCGGCGTGCGCCGGGACCGCACCGCCCGCCAGGGCCGCCAGCAGCACCAGGCCCGGCAGGGTGGCGGGCTGGCGAAAGGCGGCGGCGGACATGGCGGGGGGCTACACGATGCCGTTGCGGATCGCGTAGACGGTGAGTTCGGCGTTGTTCGCCAGGTGCAGCTTTTCCAGCACGCGCGCGCGGTACACGCTGACGGTCTTGGGGCTGAGCATGAGTTCCTCGGCGATTTCCGACAGCTTCTTGCCCGAGGCGATCTTCTGCAGGGTCTGCAGCTCGCGCTCGGACAGGCTGGCGTGCAGTTCCTCGCTTTCGGGCGCGTTGAGCGTGTCCACCAGCATCTGCGCCACGTCGGCGGTCACGTACTTGCGGCCCTGCATCACGGTGCGGATGGCGGCCACCAGCTCGGCTGGCTCACCGGCCTTGTTCAGGTAACCGCGCGCGCCGGCCCGCAGACAGCGGATGGCGTACTGGTCTTCCGGGTACATGGAGACCACCAGGGTCTTGACGGTGGAGCCCTCTTCCTTGAGCGTGCCCAGCACTTCCAGGCCGCCGCGCCCGGGCATGTTCAGGTCGAGCACGAGCACGTCGCACTCGGATTTGCGCATCAGGTCGCGCAGTTCGGGGTAGCTCCCGGCTTCGCCCACCACCTGGATGTCGGTGGCTTCCGAAATGGTGTCGCGGATGCCGCGCCGCACCATGGCGTGGTCGTCACACAAAATCACCTTGATCATGGGGCTCCTCATCGGCCTGCGCCGCATTGTCCGGGTTGCTGGAAGTCTGCAAGGGTATCGACAGGATGACCGACGTGCCCCGGGGGGACGAGCTCACGTCGAGCCAGCCACCCACCTTGGCCGCGCGTTCGCGCAGGCCCAGCAGGCCGAAGGACTTGGCCTTGCGCAGGGCCTGCGCATCCAGGCCTTTGCCGTTGTCGGTCACTTCGAGCGTGAGCACGCCTTCGCGGTCGCTCAGGTCAATGTCCACGGTGCTGGCCTCGGCGTGCTTCTGCACGTTGGTCATGGCCTCCTGCGCGGTGCGGTAGGCCACCAGCTGGAGCTCGCGCGGCACATCCAGCGTCTCGGACGAGCGCCGCACCACCACCCGCAGGCCGGTGCGCCGCTCGAAGCCCGACCCCAGCCAGAGCACGGCGGCGACCAGGCCCTGGTCCAGGATGGGCGGGCGCAGGTTCATCATGATGCGCTGGCTCGCGCCCAGGGCGTGCTGCAGCATTTCCATGGCCGACCCGAGGTGGCGCTGGACATCGCCGGGCTCCACGTGCCGGCCGACCCAGGCCAGGTCGAGCTTGACCGCGGCCAGGGAGCCGCCGATGTCGTCGTGGATTTCGCGCGCGATGTCGGCGCGCTCCTGTTCGATGCTGGTCTGCAAATGCTCGGCCAGCTCGGCCAGCCGGCGGCGCGACTCGGCCAGTTCGGCGTCGGCGGCGGCCTTGGCGCGGCGGGTCTCGCTGATCTCGATGGCGCGTTCAATCACATGCGACAGGCGGTGCATGCTGTCCTTGAGCAGGTAGTCGCTCACCCCCCGGTGCATGACGTCGACCGCCGCCGTTTCACCAATGGCACCGGAAAGGATGACGAACGGGATGTCCAGCTTCATCGCGCGCACCTCGTCCCAGGCGTCCATGCCGGTGAAGCCGGGCAGGTGGTAGTCGGCCAGCACGATGTCGTAGTGGGCGCTCTGCAGCTCGCGGCGGAAATCCTCCACCGTGTCCACCAGCACCACCTCACTGGCGAGCTGGCTGCGCTGCAGTGCGAACTTCACAAGGGCGTGATCCACCCGCGAATCCTCCAGGTGGAGGATGCGGACAAAACGCTTGTCCGGGGTGGGAGACGGTCCGCTCATGCTGCTGCTTTCGGGGGGAGGAAGGCCTCTTTGCGTCCAGGGCCGGGCCGGCAACGCAGAAATTGACGCTGAATTCGGCCCGTTATCTGTCGATATAGGGTCGGACAGTTGTTGAAAATTGTAATACCCACCCTGAAGCCGAGCGCCCACTCACCCACCATGGAACTACCGACGATGCAGCAGACCCCGCCGTCTGTCTCCCTGCCCGTGAATCTGGTGGCCGATCTCCAGGATTCGCTGCTCATGGCCATGACGGACCTGCAGCGGCTCGAAGGCCTGCTCGACCACGCCACCAGCAACCTGCTGGAGCGTTTCGGCTCGGCCAACCAGGCCCTGGGCCACCTCAGCGCCGATCGCGGCGAGGAACTCGGACCGATCCGCCAGAGCCTGCACCAGGCCGTGACCGAACTGCAGTTCCACGACATGGCCACCCAGCTGATCGTGCACACCGGCAAGGTGCTGCAGAGCTGCGCCTGGCGCCTGGCCGACCAGACCATGGAGCCCGAGGAGGGCGAGGTCCCGATGGAGCTGGACCCGATGCCCGAACGCCCCAGCCCGGTGACCCAAAGCGAGATGGACGCCGGGTCCATCGACTTGTTCTGAGCACAGGCCGATTCAAGCCTTTGCCCCAATTGCCGATATTTGATTCCAAACGGAGTAAGCCATGCGATCGATTCTTGCCGTAGACGACTCGGCTTCCATGAGAAAAATGGTGTCTTTCACCCTCACTGGGGCGGGCTACCACGTGGTCGAGGCTGTCGACGGACAGGACGCCTGGGAAAAAGCCCAGACGCACAGCATCGACCTCGTGCTGACCGACCAGAACATGCCCAACCTGGACGGGCTGGGCCTCACGCGCAAGCTGCGCGAGCACCCCAAGTTCAAAACCGTGCCCATCCTGATCCTGACCACCGAGTCCAGCGACCAGATGAAGCAGCTCGGCCGTGCGGCCGGCGCCACCGGATGGCTGGTCAAGCCATTCGATCCGGGCCGCCTGCTCGAAGTGATCCAGAAAGTCATCCGTTAGTCATGGAAAACACCCCCGCAGCGCTTCGCGCTACCCCCTCAAGGGGGCGGCACCACAGGCCCGGCAAAGCCGGTTCCTCGGTGCCTCTCGAAAAGACACGCCACGCCTCCACCGCACGCAAGGAGTTTCACCATGGGTGAAATGATGAACGAAGGCCAGAGCCTCGGTAACGACATCGACCTGAGCCAGTTCTATTCGATCTTTTTTGAAGAAGCTGGCGAGAACCTGGACCAGATGGAGCAGATGCTGCTCGCGCTCGACCTGGAGAAGGCCGACGACGAGGAGCTCAACGCCATCTTCCGTTGCGCGCACTCCATCAAGGGCGGTGCCGCTACCTTCGGCTTTGCCGACGTGGCCGAGCTCACGCACCAGATGGAATCGCTGCTGGACAAGCTGCGCCGGCACGAGCTGACGCCCACCGCCGCCATGGTGGACGTGCTGCTGGAATCCTCCGACGCGCTGCGCGGCCTGCTGGGCGCCCACCAGGGCCGCGGCGGCGAACCGCCCGCCACGGCCGCCCTGGTCGCGCGCATCAGCGTGCTGGCCCACGGCGAAGACGCCGAAGCCGAAGAAGCCCCGGCCCCTGCGCCGGTGATCGTGGCCGCGCCAGCCCCCGTGGCCGCGCCAGCCCCCGTGGCCGCCCCGGCACCCGCCCGCAAGGCCGCCAAGGTCGAGCGCGAGCTGGAGATCCACGTCGGCCCGCTGGAGAACCCGGCCTCGGCCGACGGCATCGCCGAGCTGTTCCGCGACATTCCCGGCCTGGGCACGATCGAAGCCCTGCCCTGCGACCTGAGCACCCGGCGCGTCTGGCGCGCCCGCACCTCGGCCAGCGACAGCGACCTGATGGACCTGTTCACCTTCCACGTGGGCAAGGACGACATCCGCATCCTGGAGCAGGCCCCGGCCCAGGCCCCGGTGCCCCACATCGTCCTCGGCGACGACGGCGAGCCCATGGGCTCCGGCCACCCGAATCCGACCACCGAAGGCCGCGATTACGGCTTCTTCGAGGGCGCCCCCGGCGTGCCGGCGCGCGCCGCCGCTGAAGGCACTGCCAAAGCCGCCCCCAAGGCCGAAACCCGCGCCGCCGCCGGTGCCGGCCTCGAATCGAGCACGCTGCGCGTCTCGGTGAGCAAGGTCGACCAACTCATCAACCTGGTGGGCGAGCTCGTCATCACCCAGGCCATGCTCGCGCAGAAGAGCCGCGAGCTCGACGACAAGGACAACCAGCCCCTGCTGGCCGGCCTGGCCGACCTGGACCGCAACACGCGCGACCTGCAGGAAGCGGTGATGTCGATCCGCATGATCCCCATGTCCGTGGTGTTCAACCGCTTCCCCCGCATGCTGCGCGACCTCGCCACCAAGCTGGGCAAGAAGGTCGAGCTGGTCACGCAGGGCGAATCGACCGAACTCGACAAGGGCCTGGTGGAGAAGATCACCGACCCGCTGACCCACCTGATCCGCAACAGCTGCGACCACGGCATCGAGATGCCCGAAGAGCGCCGCGCCAAGGGCAAGAGCGAGAACGGCACGATCACGCTGTCGGCCACCCACGAAGGCGGCTCGATCCTGATCGAGGTGCGCGACGACGGCAAAGGCCTGTCGCGCGAAAAACTGTTGCGCAAGGCGCGCGAAAAGGGCATCGACGCGCCCGACTCGCTCACCGACAGCGAAGTCTGGAACCTGATCTTCGCGCCCGGCTTCTCGACCGCCGAGGAAGTGACCGACGTGTCCGGCCGCGGCGTCGGCATGGACGTGGTCAAGAAAAACATCGCCGCGCTCAACGGCACGGTGGAGATCGATTCGGCCGAGGGCTTCGGCATGCGCGTCTCGGTGCGCCTGCCTCTCACGCTGGCCATCATGGACGGCATGTCGGTGCGCGTGAGCGACGAGGTGTACATCCTGCCGCTGTCCAACGTGATCGAGTCCTTCCAGATCAAGCCCACCGACATCGACACCATGGCGCAGGGCGCCCGGGTGGTGAAGGTGCGCGACGAGTACATGCCCGTGGTCGAGCTGGAGCAGGTCTTCCAGGTACCTCGCTTCGAGTTCAACGGCAGCAGCCCCATCATGGTGGTGGTGGAAGCCGAAGGCTCGCGCGTGGCGCTGATGGTCGATGAACTGCTGGGCCAGCAACAGGTGGTGATCAAGAACCTGGAGTCCAACTACCGCAAGGTGCCCAACGTCTCGGGCGCCACGATCCTGGGCGACGGCAAGGTCGCGCTGATCCTGGACACCTCGGGCCTGGTGCGCCGCTCGCGCCACTGAACATGTCAAACACCCCCGCCGCGCTTCGCGCGACCCCCTCGAGGGGGCAACACCAGCGGCCCGGCGGAGCCGGTTCCGCGGTGTTTCTGGAAAAAGGGTCTGCTCCACGGGCGGCACCCGAAGACGGCCCCTTGACCGAAGGCCGCGAATTCGTCTGGTCCAACGACGATTTCACGCGCATCAAGGCGCTGATCTACAAGAAGGCCGGCATCAGCCTGCACGACGGCAAGCACGCCATGGTCTACAGCCGCGTCTCGCGCCGCCTGCGCGAAACCGGCCACGACAGCTTCAAGACCTACCTCGACTGGCTGGAGAAACACGACGGCGCCGAGTGGCAGGAGTTCATCAACGCCCTGACCACCAACCTCACCGCGTTCTTCCGCGAGTCGCACCACTTCGGCATCCTGAACGACCTGCTCGCGGCCAAGCGCACGCAGGCCTGGCGCATCTGGTGCTCGGCCGCGTCCACCGGCGAAGAGCCCTACTCCATCGCCATGACGGCCACCGAAGCGCTGGGCGCCTCGGGCAGCTTCCAGATCGTCAACAGCGACATCGACACCAAGGTGCTGGCCACCGCCCAGCGCGGCATCTACAAGGCCGACGGCGTCAAGGGCCTGAGCCCCGAACGCCTGCAGCGCTTCTTCATGCGCGGCAAAGCCGGCAACGCCGGCCTGATGCGCGTCAAGCCCGAGCTGCAGAAACACATGGAGTTTCTCAGCGTCAACCTGATCGAGAACCTGCCGTTCCGCGACCCCTTCGATGTGGTGTTCTGCCGCAACGTGATGATCTATTTCGACGCGGCCACGCAGCGCGCCGTGCTCGAGCGCATCCACCGCGTGATGAAGCCGGGTGGCATGCTGTTCGTCGGCCATGCGGAGAACTTCAGCGACGCCCGCAACCTCTTTGTCCTGCGCGGAAAGACCGTGTATGAGCGCATTTGACGCCGTCGCCACGCGCCCCCCGGCGGGCACTTCCCGCCTGAACGCCCTGCGGGCGCGCTCGCCCAAGCCGGGCGAGGCCAGCTTCTTCTACCAGGACCACCACTTCAAGCACGACGCCGTGAAGGTGCTGCCCGGCGAGTACTACGTGACCGCCGATGACCTGGTGGTCATGACCGTGCTCGGCTCCTGCATCGCCGCCTGCATCTGGGACCCGCGTGTGCGCGTGGGCGGCATGAACCACTTCATGCTGCCCGACGGCGGCAACGACTCCAGCGGGCGCTACGGCTCCTACGCGATGGAACTGCTGATCAACGAAATGATCAAGCTCGGCGCCCGGCGCGAGAGCATGCAGGCCAAGGTGTTCGGTGGCGGCCAGGTGATGCACACCTTCACCACCATGAACGTGGGCGAGCGCAACACCGCCTTCGTGCTCGACTACCTGCAGACCGAGCGCATCGCCGTGGTCTCCAAGGACGTGCTCGACATCTACCCGCGCAAGGTCTGCTACTTCCCAGCCACCGGCAAGGCCATGGTCAAGCGCCTGGCGCACTCGCACCCTGAAACGATCGAGACCCAGGAACGCAAAGGCAGCGCGGCCGTGGTGGCCAAGGCCACCGCCGGCGGCTCCGTGGACCTCTTCTAGGGAGAACAAGAATGGCAAAAATCAAAGTGATCGTGGTCGACGACTCGGCCCTGGTGCGCAGCCTGCTCACCGAAATCATCAACCGGCAAGCCGACATGACCTGCATCGGCGCGGCCAGCGACCCGCTGGTGGCGCGCGAGATGATCCGCGAACTCAACCCCGACGTGATCACGCTCGATGTGGAAATGCCGCGCATGGACGGCCTGGAGTTCCTGTCCCGCTTGATGCGCCTGCGCCCGATGCCGGTGGTGATGGTCTCCACCCTGACCGAACAGGGTGCCGAGATCACGCTGCGCGCGCTGGAGATGGGCGCGGTCGACTTCGTGGCCAAGCCGCGCATCGGCGTGAGCAGCGGCCTCAACGAGCTGGCCGGCGACATCGTCGACAAGATCCGCGTCGCCGCCAAGGCCCACGTGAAGCGCCTGGCAGCGGCCGCGCCCGGGACGGCCCCGGCCACCGCCAACGCGCCCGGCCAGAGCGCCGAACCGCCGCGTGCACCGCTGCCGCGCCTGTCGACCGAAAAGATCATCTGCATCGGCTCGTCCACCGGCGGCACCGAGGCCATCCGCGAGGTGCTGGTGCCCATGCCGGCCGACGCCCCCGCCATCGTGATCACCCAGCACATGCCGCCGGGTTTCACCACCAGTTTCGCCAACCGGCTCAACTCGCTGTGCCGCATCCGCGTGGCCGAAGCGCGGGACGGCGAGCGCATCCTGCCTGGCCACGCCTACATCGCCCCGGGCGGGCGCCATTTGCGCATCGACCGCAGCGGCTCCAACTACGTGGCCCGCCTCGAAGACACCGAGCCGGTCAACCGCCACCGCCCTTCGGTGGAGGTGCTGTTCAAGTCGGCGGCGCGCGTGCTTGGCCCCAATGCGTTGGGCATCATGCTCACCGGCATGGGTGGCGACGGCGCTGCCGCGATGCGCGAGATGAAGGACGCCGGCAGCTACAACTACGTGCAGGACGAGGCCAGCTGCGTGGTGTTCGGCATGCCGCGCATGGCCATCCAGCACGGCGCGGCGCACGAGGTGCTGCCGCTCAACCAGATCGCCAACGCGGTGCTGAACCGGCTCGCCAGCGCACCGGCCGGCGTGCGGCACCGGATCTGACCGTTCAGACGCGCTCGCTGAAGATGGCGCCGGCTTCCACCGGCGCCGGGCTGCCGTTGCCGTGTTCGTCGTAAGCCACCACCTCGGCCACGGTCGCGGCTTCGGGGCCCACGCCGTCACCCACCACATCCAGCACCTCGCCGCCCTCGGTGGTCTCGGGCATCACCGGCCAAGGCAGCGACTCCTGGGCCGATTTGGCTGCGCGCTCGGCCGGCAGTTTGCGCGGGATCATCGAGGCCGTCACCGCCGACAGGTCGGGTGCGGTATCGCTCTGGTTGCCCGGCACCTCCTGCCCTTTCGCGGATTCGATGCCCAGCGCGCGGTCCACCACGGCGGCACTGGCCTCCCACATGCGGGAGAGCACGTTCTGCAGGTGTTCCACCGCCTTCTTGTCCTGGGTCTGCCGCTGTTCCGCCACCTGGGCGGCTTCCTGCTGGGCCTGCCGCTGGGCCGCCATGTCCTGCGGTGCCGGCGCCCGGGGCGCCTCCTCGGTTGCGGTGGCCGGCGTGCGCGCCTGCGCGCCCGCGCGAGCGGGGGCCAGCGGCTGCGGGGTGGCAGCACGGCCCTCGCGGCCTTCGCGGCCGAAGCCCGACTGGGTCTGGCCCTCGTGGCCGCCAGCCTGCACAGGCTGCACCGCGGCAACCGGCGACACCGGCGCGACAGCAGCGGACGCTGGCGTGGGCCAGGACACGGCAGTGGTGCTCGAAATGTTCAGCATGGGCTTCCCCTCACGGCGGCCACCGGGCGAAACAGGCCCGGTGTTCTTGCCGGGTTTTCGACCCGTCTTCGGCGAACTTGAGAACTTTCTTCGCCTGCCCGCGCCGGGGGCCGACAGGCGGACGAACGGTCGGCCGGCCCGGTCAGACGCCGCCGGTCGGGTGCGTCGGGTCCACCCAGAGCACCTGCTCGGGTTTTTCCACCGGTTCGATATCCAGGTTGACCGCCACCGCCTGCCCGTCGCTGCGGCAGAGCACGCACTCCAGCACCTCGGTGGCGCTGGCGTTGATTTCCTGGTGCGGCACATAGGGCGGCACGTAGATGAAGTCACCCGGCCCGGCCTCGGCGATGAACTCCAGCCGCTCGCCCCAGCGCATGCGCGCCCGGCCGCGCACCACATAGATCACGCTCTCCAGCGGGCCGTGGTGGTGGGCGCCGGTCTTGGCGTCGGGGTGGATGGTGACCGTGCCGGCCCACAGCTTCTGCGCGCCCACGCGGGCGAAGTTGATGGCCGCCTTGCGGTCCATGCCCGGGGTGGAGGGCACGTTGCCGTCGAGCTGGTTGCCCGGCACCACGCGCACACCGTCGTGCTTCCAGGCCGATTCGTGCGCAGGATGGGGGTGATCGTGGTCATGGGGCATGGCGCGTCTCCGGATCGGGGGGCTTCAGTGTGCCAGCCGGCGCACCGGCGCGCACGGCGGGACAATATGGCCTGCCCCCGACCCCGGAGAACCGCCTTGCCCTTGCCCGACCCTGCGCCCCGCACCCCCATGCACACCCGACGCGTCACCTACCAGGGCTTCCGGCGCGACGACGGTCTGTGGGACGTCGAAGGCGAGCTGCACGACAGCAAACCCCACGACATCGAGATCCACGACGAAGGCCGCTGGGCCGCCGGCGAGCCCATCCACCACATGCGCCTGCGGGTCACCTTCGATGAAGGCATGGTGATCCGCGCCGTCGCGGTCGCCATGGACGCCTTCCCGCACGGCCCCTGCCCTCAGGCCATGCCCAACCTGCAGCGCATGGTGGGTGAAGTGCTCGGGCGCGGCTGGCGCCAGACCATTCAGCGTCACCTGGGCGACGTGCAGGGCTGTACCCATTTGCGCGAATTGCTGTTCAATCTCGCCACCGCGGCCTTCCAGACCTGCGCCGGCGCGGGCGCATTCGCCCCCAAGGGCGATGGCCGGCCGCCCGCGCACCTGGGTCAGTGCGTGGGCTGGGATTTCAACGGGCCGGTGGTGGAGCGGGTGTACCCGATGTTCTTTCGCTGGCAGCCGCCGGCCAAGCCTGCCACTGTCGACTGACCGCCGCGCGCGATCGCGGCGCGGCCACCTGGTTTGCATGAACGAGGAGCAGCGCGATGGCGAAGAAGACGTGGGTGCGTGCGGTGCTGGGCGGCGTCGGGGCGGTGGTCGCCCTGGCGGTCCTGGTGGCGGGGCTGGGCCTGTACCTGGCGCAACAGAAGATGCAGCGCCGGGTGGAGGTGCCGGTGCCGCCGGTGGCGCTGCGCGACGACGCGGCCTCGATCGAACGCGGCAAGTACCTCTACGCCTCGCGCGGCTGCGTGGACTGCCACGGCGCCAACGGCGCAGGCCGCCTGTTCCTGGACGACGGCAAGGGCATGCGCATCGCCGGCCCCAACATCACCACCGGCGCGCAAGGGGTGGTGACCGCCTACCAGCCACTGGACTGGGTCCGCAGCATCCGCCACGGCGTGAACCCGCAGGGCCGCCCCCTCATGGTGATGCCCAGCGAAGACTACAACCGCTTCACTGACAGCGACCTGGCGTCGCTCGTGGCTTATGTGCGCTCGCTGCCCCCCACCGCCGGCAACGCCGCCATCGTGGAACTGCCGCTGCCGGTGCGCGTGCTGTACGGCCTGGGCGCGATCCCCGATGCCGCGTCCCGCATCGACCACAAGCTCCCACCCCAGCAGCCGGTGCCTGAGGGCGTGACGGTCGAGCACGGTGCCTACGTGGCCAACATGTGCATCGGCTGCCACGGCGTCGGTCTGGCGGGTGGCAAGGTGCCCGGCGGCCCGCCGGACTGGCCCGCTGCCGCCAACCTGACGCCGGGCGAAGGCAGCGCGATGCCGCGTTACCCGGACGCCGCATCGATGACGAAGATGTTCCGCAGCGGGCAACGCCCGGACGGCCAGGCGGTGCAGGTCATGCCCTTCGAGTCGCTGCGGGCCATGAGCGATACCGATCTCAACGCGCTGTATCTCTACCTCAAGACCTTGCCGGCTCGGCCCAAGGGCTGAGTTTCTCCCCAGCCTTCACCTCGCCAGCGCCAGAGGCGATATTGGAGCGCAACGAACCGAGTGCCAACGAGGTCATCGGAGGCCAGGGGGAGCGGCGCAGCGAAGTAAAGGAGGAGGGACGGCGCAGCCGTCCCGGGGGACATGAGCGGAGCCGCTCTCCCTGGCCTCCGATGACCGGCCCCCTGTGATGCGCCCCAACCCCGCTCAAGCTTCGGCCCACACCGAAACCAGGAACGACGGTGGAGCCTCCGACTGGGTTACGCTGACCACCATGAAAGCCCCGCACGAACCCCGCCTCGCCCGCGTGGCCGCCATGGTGGCCGACCCGGCGCGCTCGCGCATGCTGTCCTACCTCATGAGCGGCGAGTTAGCCAGCGCGGGCGAACTCGCCAAGGCCGCCTCGGTGACCCCCGCCACCGCCAGCGGCCACCTCACCCGGCTGCTGGCGTCGCGCTTCGTGGTCTGCGAACCGCGCGGGCGCCACCGCTACTACCGGCTGGCCGACGCCGACGTGGCGCATGCCCTCGAAGCGCTCGCCCTGGTGGCCGAGCGCGACGTGCACGACCAGGCCTGGGCCCACCCCGAGCGCCAGCGCCTGCGCTACGCGCGCTGCTGCTACGGCCACCTGGCGGGGCGCCTGGGCATCCTGCTGCACGACGCGCTGCAAGCCCGGGAGGCGCTGACCGGTGACTACGCGCTCACCGAGGCCGGCCGCCGATGGCTGTCCGAACACCTGGAACTGCAGCCCGCACCGCCGCGCGCCAGCCGCCGCTTCGCCTACCCCTGTCTGGACTGGTCGGAACGGCGCGACCACCTGGCGGGACAGTTGGCCGACGACATCCTCCAGCACCTCACCCAGCGGGGCTGGCTGCAACGCGGCACCGGCCGGGCACTGGAGCTCACGCCCCGGGGCCAGCGCGAGCTGCTGCCCCGGCTGGAGCATGCGGCAGGCCGCCCGGCCTGAGCCGTCACACGGTCTCGAAGACCATCGGGTTGCGGCCGCTGCGGGTGAACTGCGCGCGCCGCGAGAGGTAAGTGACCGCGTCCAGAAAACCCTTGCAGCGCACGAAGCCGGCGGCCGGATCGGCCACCCCCACACTGGCGGGCAGGGCCTGGGTCCACCCCTCGAAGAGACCGGGATACGGCGCCAGCGCGTAGTACTTCTCCGTGGCGGTGCGCCAATCAAGAGGACCCACGCGTTCGAGCAGGTAGAGCAGCCAGGCTTCGGTCGGCGACATGCGGTAGAGCGTGAAGCTGACGTTCGGTGCGTGCGCCGGTGCGCAGGTGTAGCGCACGGCCTCCCGGGGTTCGGCCCGCGTGCCCGGCCCGTAGAACAAGGGTGGCGGGCGGGTGTCGACGACGGTGGCCGGGCCGCCTGCGGCATCGGCCATCGAGAGCCAGTTGGCGTAGATCTGCCGGCTGCGCACCTCCAGCCGAGCCCGCGCCGCGGCCACCAGGCCGAGGGCATCCGGGTGGTGGACCCAGGTCAGCTCGCCGTGCTGCGCCAGGTGTTGCTCGACCGCATGGCGATCGCGCAGCGCCGAAGCCGCCGGCAGACGGCAACGGAACACCGCCTGCGCGCCGTCGGCCGGGGGCGCCGGCGGCTCGGCGTCGCCGACCACCACGAAAAGCTGCAGGTCCACACCGGTGTCCAGCCGCACCCGGGCCACGGCTTCGTGCCCCCCAGCGTCGGCCAGCCATTGCACCGGCCCCATCATCTGGGCCCCCCATTGCACGTCTTCGTGTACGTTGATCAGGGCACGAACAATCGCCACCCGCTGCCGGTAAGGTGGCAACAGCAGAGGGCCGGCCTCGCCACGGGCCTGGAGGTGCTCGAACATCAGGCGGTGCAGCATGCGCGTCGCCGCCGTCTCGCATTCGGGCCGCTCCTGCGCGGCCTCGTGCGCGAAGTGCCATTCGTTGGCGGCCCCCTGGCGCGCCACCAGGGCGCTGCCGCACACCGGGCACGAACAGCCGCAGTCGGCTCCGCGCTCGACTTCGCCGATGAAGCGAAGCGCGCCGGAAGCATCGAGGGCGGCAAACAGGGGTGTCACGGTCGGAAGCGAAGGGCTTGAAAAGGCCCGCAAGGGGTGGGCAGACAGGCAAAGAGCCGACCAGGGCCGGCTCTTGGGTGGGGCGACGCCCGCGGCGTCAGTCGGGGACCGCGTCCTCGGGCACCTTCACCAGGGTCACGGGCACCGGCGAGCGCTGCACCATCTCCTGCGACACCGAGCCGAGCACGGCCGAGCGCAGGCCGCCGCCGCGCGTGCTCATGACGACGGCGTCGCAAGCGTGGCTCTCCAGGATCTCGGCCAGCTGGTGGGCCGGGTCGCCGCTGGCCACGACCGACTCGACCTGCAGACCCGCCGCGCTCAGCAAGGCCACGGCCGGGCGCACGAGGTCGCGCCCGGCGGCCTCGCTCACCTGCTGCAGCACCGCCGGGTCGTGCGCCACCACGAGTTCATAGAGATTGGCCGATTCCTGCACGTTGGCCACCACGAAGCGCGCCTTCAGGCCGGACCCCACGAGCCGCAACGCGTGGTGCACCGCCAGCAGGGCATGCGAGGAACCGTCGACGGGGATGAGGATTTTCAGCATGGTCTCTCCAGTCTCTTCAATAAGGCCGCTCATTGAGCGCACACCAGTACGACTCGATGTGCTCGGCCACTTCGATGAACTTGTTGAAGCTCACCGGTTTTTCAATGTACGAGCTCACCCCCAGATCGTAGGCGCACTTGAGGTCGCTGTCCTCCCGAGACGATGTCAATATCACCACCGGGATGCGGCGGAAGCGGGGATGGGCCTTGAGGTGCTCCAGCACCTCCAGCCCGTTGACGCGCGGCAGGTTGAGGTCCAGCAGGATCACGGCGGGCAAGGGCTCGCCCGCGTCCCAGCGGGGCATCCAGGCCAGGGCCTCCTCACCGTCACGGGCGACATGGATGGTGTGGGCGCGCTTCTTCTTGTTGAAGGCCCGCAGAGCGAGGTCCATGTCCATCGGGTTGTCCTCCACCAGCAGGATGGACGAACGGGGCGGGTGGATGGTCATGACGGGAACTCCAGGTAGAACGTGGCGCCCTCGCCCGGCGCGCTCTCGGCCCAGACCCGGCCGCCCATGCGCTGCACCGCCTTGGCCACCAGCGCCAGGCCCACGCCGGTGCCGGCGTAGTCCTCGGCGCGCTGCAGGCGCTGGAAGATGCCGAAGATGCGGTCGTGGTACTTCATGTCGAAACCCACGCCGTTGTCGCGCACCCAGAGGATGCGCCGCCCCGCCTCGCTGCGCGAGCCGATTTCCACCCGGGGTTGCGACCGGCTCTGGCTGAACTTGATGGCGTTGCCCACCAGGTTGCGCAGCACCACCGCCAGCCCTTCCCGGTCCAGCCGCATCGTCATGGGTTCCAGCTGCAGGCTCAGCGCGGTCCCGGCGGCAGCGATGTCGGCAGCGTGCCCCTCGATCACCAGGTCCAGCAGCGGGCGCAACTCCACCGCCTGGTGCTCCATGGGGCGGCGCTCCATGCGCGAGTAGTCCAGCAGGTCCGAGATCAGCGCCCCCATCTGCTGCACACCACGACGGATGCGGCCGATGAACTGCCGGCCTTCGTCGTTCAACTGATCGCCGTGTTCTTCCTGCAGCAGCTGGCTGTAGCCGTCGATGCCGCGCAGCGGGGCCTTCAGGTCGTGCGAGACGGTGTACGAAAACGCCTCGAGCTCGCGGTTGGCCACGCTGAGCTGCTCGGTGCGCTCGGCCACGCGCTGCTCCAGCCGGGCGTTGATGCGCTCGAGGTTCATCTGCGCCTGCTTGATCTGGGTGATGTCGAGCAAGGTGCCGCTGTAATGGTGGCCGGCATTCTCCGCCAGCACCCGGCACTCCACACCGCCGCGGAACCAGCGCTCGGGCCCGAGCGAAGGATGGCGGCGGAACTCGGCGTGCAGGCGGCCCCGGTTGCTCGGCAGGGCCTGCATGAAGCGCGCCACGCGATCCCGGTCCTCCGGGTGCAGGCAGTCCAGGTAGTCCTTGAGGGTGGGCGGCGGGCCCAGGGCCATGTCGCGACCAATGTTGCGGTACATCTGGCGCGACCACCAGATGTGCTTCGTGTGGGAGTCGTACAGCCAGCTGCCCAGGCCGGCCATGGCCTCGGCCTGCTCCAGCAAGCCTTTCTGGTCGCTCAGGGCCTGACTGGTCTGCAGGCGCTCGGTGATGTCCTGGATGATGGAGAACAGGTGCTTGAGCGCCCCGTCGGGCTCGCGCACCGCGCGCACGTGGATTTCAGTCTGCACGAAGCTGCCGTCCCGGCGCCGGAAACGCTTCTGCATCTGGTAGCTGTCGGTCAGGCCGGCCTTCATGCGATCGAGCAGCGCGAGGTTGCGCTCCAGATCGGGCGAGGGCGTCATCTCGGACCAGGTCACCCGCAACAACTCGTCGCGCGAGTAGCCCAGGATCTCGCACAGCCGGTCGTTGACCTGCAGCCAGTGCGTGCTCTGCGGCGAAGAGATCGCCATGCCGATCAAGGGCAGCTCGTAGAACAGGCGCTGGAACTCGGCCTGCTCGCGCTGCGCGATCTGCGCTTCCTTCTGCACGGTGATGTCCAGCAGCACGCCGCTGATGGCGGTCACCCCGCCCTGCGCGTTGCGCGTGAGGGCGCTGCGGTCGTCGATCCAGATCCAGCGGCCGTCGGCACAGCGCAGGCGGTATTCCTGGCGGTACTGGTCGGGGCCGTGGCGCAGGTAGTCATCGATCTCGGCGTTGACCTGGCCCACGTCGTCGGGGTGGATCAGGTCGTCGTAGGTCATGCGGCCCTGCAGCAGCGGCTCGGGCGCGTAGCCCCACTGGGCGATCGAGGGACTCACGTATCGGATGGGGCAGCCGACCACGTTGTCCCACTCGATCACCACCAGGGGCGAGCGGTCCACCACATCGTTCATGCGCTGCAGTTGCGCGTGGCTGGCCTGCAGGCGCTCGGCCATGCGGTCGGCGGCGGCCCCGATCAGCGCCAGCTCGTCCCGCCCTTGCAGCCCGGTGCGCGCCTGCAGCTGGCCCTCGCCCATGGTGGTCAGGGCGCGGGCCAGTTGCTCGGCGCGCCGGAACCAGACCCAGTGCAGCAGCAGCGCCAGCAGGAACACCAGCACCAGCAGCACCACGCCTTCGCGCAGCGCCTGCGCCCGCATGCCGGCAAAACGCACGGCCATGGGCTGGCTCAGATCGACCACGGTCAACAACTCGTTCCCCGGCTCCAGCGAAGCCCGGCCGAACAGCAGCGCCGACCCGGTCGGCCGGGCCACCTGCAGCGTGGCGCCGGCCATGGGCTCGGCAAACAGCGGCGTCACCCCCGCGAGCTCGGGGTACAGGCTCTGGAGATCGACGAAGGGCTGGCCGATGTCGGCGCGCATCAGCGACGCCAGCACCACCCCGCGGGCATCGATCAGGTAGGCGTGCCGGATGCCGCTGTACAGGCCCAGCCCGCCCACCAGCCGGCGCACCAGCAAGGTGTTGGCGTTGCCGGTCTCCACACTCAGCCGGCTTTGTTCGACACCCAGGCGTTCGCGCAGGCGCCGCGACTCGCTCTCGACCACCTGCTGATCGACCTCCTGCCACTCCAGGAACAGGTTGACGCCGGTGGTCATGAGGGCGAAGGCCGCCAGCAGGAGGGGCGCGAGCCAGCGCGCCGGAACGGAGAGCAGGCGGGCCACCGGTTTCATGGCATGGGCACCGCAGCCGCCGTGCGCAAGGCCGGCCTGGCGTCGATCAGCGCCGCCCAATCGGGTGCCGCGCGCAGCAGGCCCAGTTCCACCATCAGGCGGGAGACGCTGTCGCCGTGCTGAGCCAGCGGCGGCGGGAAGCCGGTGAGCATCGCCAGCGATTCCTCCGGCGTGTAGAAGCGCAAGCCCCGCTGCACCGCCTGGTACTGCGCGGGTGTCAGGTCGGCGCCGGGCGCCAGCGACGCGGCCGCGCCCGCCGGGTCCAGTCGCAGCAGATTGAGACCGCCGGCCCAGGCCAGCAGCAGCGCATCCACCGCCTCGGGCCGCTCGCGCAGCACCTGGCCGCGCACCACCAGCACGTCGACGATCTCGCCCGGCATCTGGCGGCTGTCGAAGATGGCCCGGTAACCCAGGGCCTGGATCGGGCCGTCGATCGGTGCGTAGCTCACCGCCGCGGCCACCCGGTCGCTCAGCAGCGCCGTCTTGTGCTGCGTCGCATCCAGGCGCAGCACGGTCACGTCCTCGCGCTGCAGCCGGGCCTTGCGCAACAGGCGTTCCAGCACCAGGGTGCCGACGGTGGCATCCTCCACCGCGATGTGCTCCCCGCGCAGCTTCTGCAGGCTGGTGATGCGGGGGGCGGCCACCACCACATCGGCGCCGACCGAGGTGTCGAGCAGAGCGACGATGCGCACATCGAACCCACTGTCGACCAGCCGCAGGGCCTCGTCCATGGTCATGCCGGCGGCGTCCAGCAGACCGTTGCGCAGGTGGCTCAGGGCCTCGGCGCTGGAAATGAGCTCCACCACCTTGACCTGCTTCTCGTCGGTCACGCCCCGGTCGCGCGCCAGCACCAGGGGGTCGTAGCCCACCCAGGTGTTGATGCCAACCACCAGCGGCGGCTGCGGGGGCTCACTGCAGGCCGCCATCAGCCCGGCCAGCGCGCCCACACACACCAGCCGACCCAGGGCCGCGCGCACGCGCAGCCGCCACGCGTGGACACCCCGTCCAGCGAGCCTCCCTTGGTGCCCTGAATTGCCTCGCATCCCGTCTGCCATGAAAACATTCTGTCATCATCAAGGGCTGTTTCGGGCGCCCCCTCGGCCACGACAGGCCGCAAAGCTGAACTTTTGCCCGCTTTGTCACCCCCATTGCGCATGATCGACCTCCAAGGGAGCTGACCCATGGCACGCCGGCGCGCCACTTCGGTCTGGGTCAAGGCCTTCAACCGCAACCTGCGCGCGATGACGCGCGCGGCCACCCAACGCCCCAGCACACCGCGTGCGGCGCGCGCCAAAGCGGTGCGCGGCGTGGCCACCGGCCCGGGCGACTGGCTCCCCGGCCTGGCCCTCGGCCCGGGCGGCGCGCGCCGGTTCCGCCTCTACCGCCCGCCCGACCTGTCACCGGACGAGCGGATACCGCTGCTGGTCATGCTGCATGGCTGCGGCCAGGACAGCGCGGGCTTCGCGGCCAGCACGCGCATGAACGCCCTGGCGCGCCGCGAGCGCTTTCTGGTGCTCTACCCCGAGCAGGACCGCCTGGCCAACGCCCAGCGTTGCTGGAACTGGTACGAGACACGTCACGGGCGCGCCCAGGCCGAGGCGGCGCTCATCCTCGCGGCGATCGACCAGGTCGTCCTGCTATACCCGGCGGACCCCGCGCGCGTCGCGCTGGCCGGCCTCTCGGCCGGCGCGGGCATGGCCGCGTTGCTCGCCACGCACCACCCGACGCGATTCCAGGCCGTGGTGATGCACTCGGGCGTGGCGCCCGGCGTGGCCGACTCCACGGCCACCGCACTCGCCGCCATGCGCGGGCGCCGGGTGCCGGCGGCGGGCGGCGAGACGTCCGCCGACCCCGCGGCCGAGCCATGGCCGCCTCTGCTGGTGATCCAGGGCGGCAGCGACCTCGTGGTCTCGCCTGGCAACGGTGCGGCCGTCGCGCACCTGTGGGCCGAGCGCCTGGGCGCCAGCGCCGGCACACCCCGAGAGCTGCGGCGCGGCCAGCGCCACCCGATGACGGTGACCGACTTCAAGCACCGGGGCCGCGCCCTGGTCAGTCTGGTGCAAGTGCCACGGCTGGGACACGCCTGGAGCGGTGGCACGGCCAGCCAGCCCTACAGCGACGCCCGGGGCCCCGACGCCTCGCGCATGGCCTGGGCCTTCATCTCTCGCCAATTCCGCCGAACGCCCGGAATGGGAAGGCCTGTGAAACCTGCCACACTGGACCGATGACAAAACACACCCGGACCACCCCCAAGGCCGTCGCCAAGGCCCCGGCCACCGCCACCGCCCCCGTGCTGGTGGACCCGCTGTTCCTGGCCGCGCCCCAGGTCTCCACCTTCGTGGGCACGCAGCCGCTGACCAACGCCAGCGGCTTCTTCTTCGAGCGCGATGCGCGCCTGTACCTCGTCACCAGCCGCCACGTGCTGATCGACGAAGCCACCGACCACCGCCCTGACCGCATCGAGATCGGCCTGCACATGGACGCCGTCAACCTCACGGTTTCCACCGGCTTCTCGGTGCCGCTGTACGTGGACGGCCTCGCGGTGTGGCACCAGGGCGAAGACAGCGGCGGCGAGATCGACGTGGCGGTGATCGAACTCGACCGCAGCGCCTTCCCCACCGAGGCCGTGGTGCGCGCCTTCACACCGGCCCACCTGCAGACCGCCTTTGACGCCGTGCCGGCCGACACCTCGCTGATGGTCGTGGGGTTTCCGCTCGGCTTCCACGACGTGGTGCACCACCTGCCGGTGCTGCGCCACGCGGCCATCGCCTCGCCCTTCGGCATCCGTTTCCAGGCCCAAGGCTTTTTCCTGACCGACGCGCGCACCCACCGGGGCACCAGCGGCGCGGCTGTGGTGATGCGCGACACCCGGCCCACCCCCGAGACCGCCGCCCTGCCCTGGAAACTGCTGGGCGTGCACTCCTCGCGCATGGACATGGGCAACCGCGACCTCGTGCTCGACGAATCGCTCGGCCTGAACTGCGCCTGGTACGCCGACATCCTGCTCACCCTGACCGAACCCGCCGCCACCGAATGAACCCGCCGCTTCCCGTCCGCCCCGCCGTCCTGGCCAGCCCCGACTACCCCTTCTCCGCCGTCACGGCCCCCATCAAACTCGACCAGAACGAGTCCTTCGCCGACTTCCCCACCGAGCTGAAAGAGCTCGCGCTGGAGCGCCTGCGGCACCTGCCGTGGCACCGCTACACCGACCTCAACGCCGAAGCCCTGTGCGAGGCCATGGCGCGGCACGAAGGCTGGTCACCCGAAGGCACCGTCGTCACCACCGGCAGCAATGTGCTGATCGCGCTGCTGATCCAGCTCAGCGCGCTGGGCGGCGGCCGGGTCGTCACCGTCAAGCCCAACTTCGCGCTCTACGGGCTGGACGCAGGGCTGCTCGGCGCCACGCTGACCGAGGTGCCGCTGCGCGAGGACCAGTCGATCGACATCGACGCGGTGATCGCCGCGCTGGGCCCCGACGCCGGGCCCACGCCCCGCGGCGTGATCTACCTGCCGCGCCCGCACGCACCCACCGGCTCGCTGTGCGGGCTCGACGAGCTGGAGCGGCTCGCGCAGGCCAGCCACGGCTGGCTGCTGGTCATCGACGAGGCCTACCACCACTTCACCGAGCACGACGCGCGCGAACTCGCGCGCCGCCACCCGCACGTGGTGCTGCTGCGCACGCTCTCCAAGGCCTGGGGCCTGGCCGGCCTGCGCATGGGCTACGCGCTGGCGTCCGACGAGGTGGCGCGCCAGCTGCGCAAGCTCGTGCCGCCGTTCGGCGTGTCGGTGCTGCAGACCGTGTGCGCACAGGTCGCGCTGGAGCACGCCGGCTACGTGAAGGAACGCGTGGCGCAAACCCGGCGCGAACGCGAACGCCTGTTCACCGCGCTGCAAGGCCACCCCAGCTGGCGGCCCCTGCCTTCGCACGCCAACTTTCTGCTGGTGCGCACACCCGACGCGGCCCAGGCCCACGCGCAACTGCTCGCGGGCGGCGTGCTGGTGCGCCGGCAGGACCGCCTGCACGGCCTGCAAGGCTGCTTCCGCGTGACCGTGGGCACGCCGCAGGAGAACGATGCGTTTCTGCGCGCGGCGGGGCTCGCGGCGTAGCGACAGACCACCCATTCAAGTTCGCTCGAACGGCGCCAGCGCGCTGAGCTGCTCCCACAGGTAGACGCAGGACGGCGGCCAGGCGAACGCCCGCCGCACGGTGATGCCGATGCGGCGGTCCACCTCTTGCAACGTCACCGGCACGCGCACCAGCGCGCCGCTCTCCAGGTCTTCCTGGATCTGCAGCGGCGACATCAGCGCGATGTGGTCGCTCTTCATCAGCAGCGCGCGCACCAGCGGCGGGCTGTTGGCGTGGAACGAGGCCTGCGGCAAGGACAGCCCGGCGGCGCGGAAGGCGCGCTCGAAAGCGGCATGGGCCGGTGTGTTCTCCAGCGGCGCGATCCAGGCCTGTGGGTGCAGCTGGCGCAGAGACCGCTGGCGCCCCACCGAGACCAGCGCGTGGCCACGGCGCACCACCGCGATCAGCGATTCCCGGAACAGCTCGCGCTCCTCCAGCTCGGGTGCCACGAGCTCGCCGCGCAAGGGGCCGAGGATCATGTCCAGGTCGCCGGTCTTGAGCTGCCGGGCCATGGCCTCGTAGGTGCCGTCGCTCACGGTCACCACCACTTTCGGCATGCGTTGCAACAACCCGGCCAGGGCCTGCGGCGCCAGCGAGGTGCTGGCCATGGGCAGCACGCCCAGGTGCAGCCGCCCCGTGGCCTCACCCCGGTAGGCGGACATCTGCTCCTCCAGCACGCGCAGGATGCTGAGCACGCGCTTGACCGGTCCCAGCACGCGCTGGCCGTCGCGCGTGAGGCGCAGGCCGCGCTGGGTGCGCTGCATCAGCGGCCGGCCGTAGGCCCGGTGCAGGGAGCGCAGCTGCTGGCTGACCGCCGGCTGCGACAGGCCCAGCGTGCGCGCGGCCAGCGTTTCGTTGGCGAGCTCGGCGCAAGCGACAAAGCAGCGCAGCATGGGCACCGTGAGCACGCGAAACAGGCTCTCCACCTGCCGGCGCAGAGGCTCCTGACGCGGCTCCGGCGGCGCGCCGTCGGCCACGCTGAGCACCAGCTCGGCGCGCATGGCGGCACAGCCGCGCACCACGGCCAACCCGGGTGTCGTGCACACCATGCCCCGGGTGCCGCGCTCGAACAGGCTCACCTGCAAGGCCTGTTCGGCCTGTTGAATGGTGCGCGACACGGTCGAGGTGGACACGTGCAGGAGCAGCGCCGCCGCGGCGGCGCTGCCGCCTTCGTGGGTGGCTTCGACGGTGCGCAGCGCGCGCAAGCGGGTTCGTATATCGTCTTGTCCGTTCATGCTGTCATAAGCAGATTGCAATCCTGGTCAAGCATATTGCAGTTGCGGCAACCGGTGCCAGCCGGGACACTGGACGGCGTTCCAACCCGTTCTCCTATAAACAGAATCTCATGACTTTTTCCCTCTCCCGGATCACCCGCCGCCAACTCGTGCTGGGCGCCGCCGCCGGCCTCGCCGTTGGCCACGTGCAGGCTCAGGCGCAACTGCCGAAAACCGTCAAACTGGTCGTGCCGTTCCCGCCGGGCGGCTCCACCGACATCCTGGGGCGCGCGATCGGCGCGCGGCTGGCCACGCAGCTCGGCATCACGGTGGTGATCGAGAACAAGGGCGGCGCGGCGGGCTCGGTGGGCGCCGGCGAGGTCGCGCGCATGGCACCGGACGGCGCCACGATCATGATGGGCCACATCGGCACGCTGGCGATCAACCCCTCGATCTACCCCAAGCTGCCCTACGACCCGGTCAAGAGCTTCGCCCCGCTGGCGCTGGTGGCCCGCGTGCCCAACGTGCTGGTGGTCAACGAGAAGTTTCCGGCCACCGACTTCAAGGCCTTCATCGCCAAGGCCAAGGCCGAACCCGGCCGACTGAACTACTCGTCGGGTGGCAACGGCAGCGCGGCCCACATCACCTTCGAGTACCTCAAGCAGGAAGCGGGCATCTTCATGCCGCACATCCCGTACCGGGGCGCGGCGCCGGCGGTGAGCGACGTGCTGGGCGGTCAGGTGGAAGCGATCTTCACCGGCTCGCCGGCCCTGATCGCGCACATCCGCAGTGGCCGGCTGCGGCCATTGGCGGTGTCCAGCCCGCAGCGCATGCCGGCCCTGCCCGACGTGCCCACCGTCGCCGAGAGCGGCTACCCCGGCTTCGATGCCGACCAGTGGTACGGCATCGTCGCCCCGGCCGGCATGGCCGCGCCGCTGGTCGCGCTCTACAACAGCGAGATCAACAAGGCGCTCACCTCGCCCGAGGTGGCTCGCGCCCTGGCGATCGAAGGCGCTGTGCCCACACCCACCACGCCGCAGGCCTTCGCGCAGCTGATCGCCCGCGAGATCCCCCGCTGGGCCAAGGTGATCCAGCGCGGCAACGTGAAAGCGGACTGACCATGACCACCTCCACCCGGCGCGATTTCCTCCTGTGGGGTGCGGTGAGTTCCACCGCGCTCGCCTTCGGATCGGCCTGGTCCCAGGGCGCCAGCAACCTGGGCACGGCCCCGCTGCCGGCGCAAGGCTGGCGGCGGTTCTCGCTCGGCTCGGCCGACGTGATCGCCCTGAACGACGGCGTGGTGCGCCGCCCGCTGGGTGAGGAATTCGTGCGCAACGCGCCGCTGGAGCAGGTGAAGGCCGTGCTGGCTTCGCAGCAACTGCCCACCGAGTACATCGATGTGCCGTACAACGCCTTCCTGCTGATCGTGGGCGGCAAGCGCTGCCTCATCGACACGGGCTTCGCCGACAACGGACCGGCCAACACCGGCCGCCTGCTGGACAACCTGCGCGGCGCCGGCCTGGGCCCGGCGGACATCGACACGGTGTTGCTGAGCCACCTGCACGGCGACCACGTGAGCGGCCTGCGCCGCAAGGACGGCAGCCTGGTGTACCCCAATGCCACCGTGTGGGTGCCCACGCCGGAGTTCGACTTCTGGATGGATGCGAAACGCCTGGAAGCGGCGCCGCCGGCGGCCAAGGCGGGTTTCGTGAACGCGCGCCGCGTGCTCGACGGCTACCCGGCCGACAAGCTGCAGCGCTTCACGCCCGGGGACCGGTTGCTGGGTGCGGTGGACAGCATCGCTGCGTATGGCCATTCACCGGGGCACACGCTGTTCTCGCTGCGCGGCTCGAGCGCCAGCTTCACCTACCTGGCCGACGCGGCGCACTACCCCGCGCTGTTCACCCGCAACCCGGACTGGCAAGTGCAATTCGACATGGACCCCGAACTGGCCCGCGCCTCGCGCCGCGCCGCCCTGGCGCGCGCGGCGGCCGACCAGGGCATCGTGGGCGGGTACCACTTCCCATTCCCGGCCTTCGGCCGCATCCAGGCCGAAGGCAGCGGCTACGCCTTCGCGTCGGCGTAGCGCACCCGGGAGCGGCTTCAGCCCTTGGCCACCTCGTGGTTGGCCATCAGCTCCAGCGCCTTCACCAGGGCAGAGTGATCCAGATCTGCCATGCCGTTGGCGGCGCAGGCGCCCATCAGCTGGGCGGCGCTGGCGGTCTGCGGCAGGCCCACACCCAGTTCCTTCGCACCCTGCAACGCGAGGTTCAAGTCCTTCTGGTGCAGCTTGATGCGGAAGCCCGGGTTGAAGGTGCGCTTGATCATGCGCTCGCCGTGCACCTCGAGGATGCGGCTGGCCGCGAAGCCGCCCATCAGCGCCTGGCGCACCTTGGCCGGGTCGGCGCCAGCCTTGCTCGCGAACACCAGGGCCTCGCTCACGGCCGCGATGTTGAGCGCCACGATGATCTGGTTGGCCACCTTGGTGGTCTGGCCGTCGCCGTTGCCGCCAACGAGCGTGATGTTCTTGCCCATCAGCTCCAGCAGCGGGCGCACGCGCTCGAACACCGCCTCGTCACCGCCGCACATGATGGTGAGCGAGCCGGCCTTGGCGCCGACCTCGCCACCCGAGACCGGGGCATCGACGTAGTCACAGCCCAGCGCGTTGATCTTCTTGGCGAACTCCTTGGTGGCCATGGGCGAGATCGAGCTCATGTCGACCACCACCTTGCCCTTGCTCAGGCCCTGCGCCACGCCGTTCTCGCCGAACAGCACAGTTTCCACATCGGGCGTGTCCGGCACCATGGTGAAGATCACCTCGGCCTCTTTCGCCACGGCGGCGGCGTTCTCGCAGCGCACGCCACCGGCGGCCTGGATGGCTTCGGGCACCTGGCTGCGCGTGTGCACGTACAGCGAGTGGCCGGCGTTGACGAGGTGCAGGGCCATGGGCGTGCCCATGATGCCCAGGCCGATGAATCCGATCTTCATGAGGGGCTCTTTCTGGCAATAGGTTGAGATAGGTTGAGAAAAGGGGGTCAGTAGCCGTCGGGCGTGGCCTTGGGCTGCGAGGCGCGCAGTTTCGAGAGCACCTGCTGCGAGCCGGCGGCCATGAGGCGCGCGTCGGAGCTGATGGTGACGAACTGGAAGCCCATGGCGATGCGGCGCGCGGCCGCTTCGGGCGAACCGTTGTGGATGCCGGCCACCAGGCCGTGCGCCTTGGCGCGCGCCAGGATGTGCTCCACGGCGGCGGCGGCCTTGGGGTCGAGGTCGTCGAAGGTGGGGTTGCAGCCGAGTGCGAGCGAGAGGTCGGACGGGCCGATGTAGATCGCGTCCAGCCCCGGCGTGGAGAGGATTTCCTCCAGGTTGTCGAGCGCCTGCGCGGTCTCGATCATGGCGAAGGTGACGATGGTGTCGTTCGCGTGCTTCGGGTAATCGGCGCCGCCGTAGAGCAGCGCGCGCACCGGGCCGAAGCTGCGCGTGCCGCGCGGCGCGTAGTGGGTGTAAGCCACCAGCTTCTCGGCATCTGCACGGCTGTTGACCATGGGGCAGATGACGGCGTAGGCACCGGCGTCCAGGGTCTTCATGAGGATGCCGGGCTCCAGCCAGGGCACGCGCACCACCGGCACGGTGTCGGTGGTGGAGATGGCCTGCAGCATGGTCACCATGGCCTGGTAGTCCACCACGCCGTGCTGCAGGTCGATGGTGAGTGAGTCCCAGCCCTGGTGCGCCATGGTCTCGGCGGAAAAGCTGTTGGGAATGGCCAGCCAGCCGTTGGCCACGGCGCCGCCACGGGCCCAGATTTCACGCAGACGGTTGGGTCTCATCGGGTTCCTTCTTCTTGCAATGGGTCGGGGGATTGTCAGCGGTCCAGCGCGGGGCGCTTGGGGTCGAAGCGCCAGTTCGGGATCAGGAACTGCATGGCGATCGCGTCGTCGCGCGCGCCCAGGCCGTGTTCCATGTAGAGCCGGTGCGCCTTCTCCACCTCGGCCATGTCGAGCTCGATGCCCAGGCCGGGTTTCTTCGGCACCTGCACGTGGCCACCCACGATCTGCAGCGGCTCCTTCGTGAGGCGCTGGCCGTCCTGCCAGATCCAGTGCGTGTCGATCGCGGTGACCTTGCCGGGCGCGGCCGCGCCCACGTGGGTGAACATCGCGAGCGAGATGTCGAAGTGGTTGTTGGAGTGCGAGCCCCAGGTCAGGCCCCAGTCGCGGCAGGTCTGCGCCACGCGCACGCTGCCGGCCATGGTCCAGAAATGCGGGTCGGCCAGCGGGATGTCGACCGATTGCAGCGAGAGCGCATGCACCATCTGCCGCCAGTCGGTGGCGATCATGTTGGTGGCCGTGGGCAGGCCGGTGGCACGGCGGAACTCGGCCATCACCTCGCGGCCCGAGAAGCCTTCTTCCGCGCCGCAGGGGTCTTCGGCGTAAGCGACCACGCCGCGCATGCGCTGGCCCAGGCGAATCGCGTCTTTCAGCAGCCAGCCACCATTGGGGTCGAGGGTGACGCGGGCATCGGGAAAGCGCTCGTGCAGCGCGATCACGGCGTCGACTTCTTCGTCGCCGCGCAGCACGCCGCCCTTGAGCTTGAAGTCGTTGAAGCCGTAGCGCTCGCGCGCGGCCTCGGCCAGGCGCACCACGGCCTCGGGCGTCATCGCGGTCTCGTGCCGCAGCCGGCTCCAGGCGTTGTCGGCGTCGGGCTCGCTGGCGTACGGCAGGTTGGTTTTTTTCCGGTCGCCGACGAAGAAGAGGTAGCCCAGCATCTCCACCGCGTCGCGCTGCTGGCCTTCACCGAGCAGCGCGGCCACGGGCACCTCCAGGTGCTGGCCCAGCAGGTCCAGCAGGGCCGACTCCACCGCCGTCACGGCGTGGATGGTGGTGCGCAGGTCGAAGGTCTGCAGCCCGCGCCCGCCCGCGTCGCGGTCGGCGAAGCGGGTCTGCAGCTGCTGCAGCACCTTCTGGTGCGCCCCCAGGGGCTGGCCCACCACCAGTTCCCGCGCGTCCTCCAGCGTCTGGCGGATCTTCTCGCCGCCGGGCACCTCGCCCACGCCGGTGCGCCCGGCGCTGTCGGTGAGGATGAGGATGTTGCGCGTGAAGAACGGCGCGTGCGCGCCGCTCAGGTTGAGCAGCATGCCGTCGCGGCCCGCGACGGGAATGACGCGCAGCTCGGTGACGCGGGGGGTGGTGGACACGGTGACGGGGTTCAGCATGAAAGGATCAGTCGGCCTTGATGTTGCGGGTCTCGATCAGTTTTTTCCAGCGCGCGAACTCGCTGGCCTGGAAGGCGGTGAACTGTTCGGGCGTGTTGGCCACGATCTCGAAGCCCAGCTCCAGCAGCTTGGGCTTGATGACGGGGTCGTTGAGCGCGTCCTTGATGGCGGCCTGCAGCTTGTTCTTCAGATCGGCCGGCATGCCCTTGGGGCCGGAGACGGCCTGCCAGGAGTACACGTTGGCGTCCTTGATGCCGAGTTCCTGCAGCGTGGGCACGTCGGGCAGCAGGGGCGAGCGCTGGGCGCTGGTGATGGAGAGCGCGCGCAGCTTGCCGGCCTTGATCTGCGGCATGGCGGTGTTGATGTTCATGAAGGACGAGTCCACCTGGTTGCCCAGCAGGTCGGTCATCACGGGGCCGCCGCCTTTGTAGGGCACGTGCACGCCGGTGGTGTTGGTCTGCTGCCAGTAGAGCTCGGCGGTGAGGTGGTCGCTGCTGCCGTTGCCGGACGAGGCGAAGGTCATCTTGCCGGGGTTGGCTTTCTGGAACGCCATGACGTCGGCCATGCTTTTGTGCGGCGAGGCGGCGGGCACGACGAGCACGTTGGGCGCCTGCACGGCGACGGTGATGTAGTCCATGTCCTTGGTGGCGTCGTACGGGACCTTGGTGAGATGGGGCGCGATGACGTAGGGGCCGAGGGAGGCGACGAGCAGGGTGTAGCCGTCGGGGGCGGAGCGCACGACCTGCGCGGCGCCGATGGTGCCGGTGGCGCCAGCCTTGTTGTCCACCACGAAGGTGCCGCCGAATTTTTCCTGCAGTTTGGGTTGCAGGGTGCGGGCGATCAGGTCGGTGGAGCCGCCGGGGGGGAAGGGCACGATGATGGTGACCGGTTTTTCCGGCCAGGCCATGGCAGCGGTCAGGGTCATGGACGCGCCGAGTGCGCACAGCAGTTTCTTCATGGTGTCTTGTCTCCTGTCGTTGGGAATCTTGCGGCAAGGGACTCCGATTTGGTACCGGTACCAAATGGAGGTGATGCGGATGGTACCGGTACCAAATTTGGGCGTCAACGTGTTTTTTTGGTTGAGCTTTTGGGTGGGGATTGGCTCTGCTTAGACCTCGCGGGCTCGGGAGCGCCCGGCGCTCTGCTCCGCGGGTGTCCCCCGGCCCGGCTGCGCCGGCCCTCCTCCTTTACCCCGCTGCGCAGAACGCCGGGCACTCCCGAGCCAGAAGTGATCTTGGTGCGCTCACGGACCGAGTGCCAAGAGGTCGTCGAGGGTGGGGGTGGCC
>NZ_JBWKZH010000063.1:0-34153 GCF_059424305.1 Hydrogenophaga sp. GW456-12-10-14-TSB4
CCATGGTCCACGTGACCAATCGTGCCCACGTTCACGTGCGGCTTGGTCCGCTCAAATTTCTCTTTTGCCATTTTTCAGCTCCAAAATCAAAATTGCCGAAACACCAGAACAATGCAGGAATCACTGGTGCCCATGGCGGGAATCGGACCCGCGACCTCTCCCTTACCAAGGGAGTGCTCTACCACTGAGCCACATGGGCAAAGGCACCCGGCGAACCGGACACCTCTGAAAACTCAAACGCCTGTCACAACATACATCCAACCACCGACAGGACATGGAGCGGGAGACGGGAATCGAACCCGCGTCATCAGCTTGGAAGGCTGGGGTTCTACCATTGAACTACTCCCGCCCGATCAAACCGATGCCACACGGCACCAGCCCATTGGGCTTCACTTCCCATTCACTAACACGTCACATCGGTCGCTGGTGGAGGAGGCTGGATTCGAACCAGCGTACGCGTAAGCGGGCAGATTTACAGTCTGCTGCCTTTAACCACTCGGCCACCCCTCCATAGCGCAGCCAGCGATTATGCCATGGATTTGTGTCACGGAACACCAGACCCGGCACTTCCGCCGCTCACCAGGCGATCGGGGGCCCCGCCTGCCCGGCCAGCCAGGCATTGGCCTGCCCGAAATGGCCGCAGCCGATGAACGGCACAGGGCCACGCCGGGCCGACAGCGGCGACGGGTGGTTGGCAATGAGCACGAGGTGCCGCCGGGCGTCGATCAAGGGCGCCTTCTTCTGGGCGTGGGCGCCCCACAGCAGAAACACCTTCGGGTCGCCCGTGGTGCCGCAATGCCGGATGACGGCATCCGTCAGCGCTTCCCAGCCCTGGCCGGCGTGGCTGGCGGGCTGGCCGTCTTCCACCGTCAGGCCGGTGTTGAGCAGCAGCACGCCCTGCCGGGCCCAGCGCACCAGCGAGCCATCGGCAGGCACCGGGATGCCCAGGTCGCGCTGCAGCTCCTGAAACATGTTGCGCAGGCTGGGCGGCACCTTGACGCCGGGCGCCACGGAAAAAGCCAGCCCCTCGGCCTGCCCGGGGCCGTGGTAGGGGTCCTGGCCCAGGATGACCACGCGGACCGCCTCGGGAGCCGCGAGCTCAAGGGCCCGCAAGGGCCGGGGCGGGTAGACCACCGCGCCCTGCGCCAGCCGACCGGCCAGGAAGTCCTGCAAGCCCCGCCCCTCGGGCGAGGCCCAGAAATGCGCCACCAGGTCGGCCCAACCGGGTTGCACCGGCCAGTCGGCGGGCTGGGCGGACAGCAGATGAGGCGCCTGCGCAGGCCCATCCCAGTCGAAACCGGCTTGCATCGCCACCTCAGGCAAACAGCTCGGCCAGCGCCAGCCCCGGCTCGGGTGCGCGCATGAAGGCCTCGCCGACCAGGAAGGCGTTGACGCCCGCGGCGCGCATGGTCTGCACGTCGTCGCGGCCCAGGATGCCCGATTCGGTGATCAACAGGCGGTCGGCCGGCACATCCGGCAGCATGCCCAGCGTGGTCTGCAGCGTCACCTCGAAGGTGCGCAGGTTGCGGTTGTTGATGCCGACCAGGCGGGTCTTGAGCCGAAGCGCTCGCTCCAGTTCGGCGCGGTCGTGCACTTCGACCAGCACGGCCATGTTCAGACCCTGGGCCACGGCCTCGAGCTCGGCCATGCGGGCGTCGTCCAGGCAGGCGGCGATCAGCAGGATGGCGTCGGCGCCCATGGCACGGGCTTCGTACACCTGGTAGGGATCGACCATGAAGTCCTTGCGCAGCACCGGCAGGTCACAGCTGGCGCGGGCCTGCTTGAGGAAGTCGGGGCTGCCCTGGAAGAACTGGCGGTCGGTCAGCACCGACAGGCAGGCCGCGCTCACCTGGCCGTCGCCCTCGGCGTAACTCTGTGCAATGTCGGCCGGGATGAAGTCTTCGCGCAGCACGCCCTTGCTCGGGCTGGCCTTCTTGACCTCGGCGATCACGGCCGCCTGGCCGGCGGCAATCTTGGCGCGCAGCGCGCCCTCGAAATCGCGCGTGAGCACGCGGCTCTCGGCGTCGAAACGCACCGCGTCGAGCGGCTTCTTGCGCTGGGCGGCGGCGATTTCTTCGTGCTTGACGGCCACGATCTTCTGCAGGATGTCGCTCATGACGTTGTTCCAGGTCAGGCCACGAAGGCCTTGAGTTGTTCGAGTTTGGCCAGCGCCGCGCCGGAGGCGAGCGTGCGCCGCGCCAGCGCGATGCCGGCGCCCATGTCGGCCGCCACGTTGGCGGCGTAGAGCGCCACACCGGCGTTGAGCGCCACGATTTCGCTGGCGGCCTTGAAGGACGGATCGTCCCGGCTTTCGAGCACGCCCAGCAGCATCTGGCGCGAGGCCTCGGGCGTCTCCACCCGCAGCGCGCGGCTGCTGGCCATGGTCATGCCGAAGTCCTCGGGGTGGATCTCGTACTCGGTGATCTCGCCGTTCCTGAGTTCGCCCACCAGCGTGGCGGCGCCGAGCGAGACCTCGTCCATGCCGTCGCGCCCGTACACCACCACGGCGTGTTCGGCACCCAGGCGCTGCAAGGCTCGCACCTGGATGCCCACCAGGTCGGGGTGGAAGACGCCCATGAGGATGTTGGGCGCGGAGGCCGGGTTGGTCAGCGGCCCCAGGATGTTGAAGATGGTCTTGATGCCGAGCTCGCGCCGCACCGGTGCCACGTTCTTCATGGCCGGGTGGTGGTTGGGCGCGAACATGAAGCCCACGCCGACCTGTTCGATGCAGCGCGCGATGGCCTCGGGGGCCAGGTTGATGTTGACGCCCAGGCTCTCCAGCACGTCGGCGCTGCCGCTCTTGCTCGAGACGCTGCGCCCGCCGTGCTTGCTCACGCGCGCACCCGCGGCGGCGGCCACGAACATGGCGCAGGTGGAGATGTTGAAGGTGTGCGAACCGTCGCCGCCCGTGCCCACGATGTCGACCAGGTGGGTCTTGTCGGCCACGTGCACCTTGGTGGAGAACTCGCGCATCACCTGGGCGGCGGCGGTGATCTCGCCGATGGTTTCCTTCTTCACGCGCAGGCCGGTGATGAGCGCGGCCATCATGACGGGCGACATCTCGCCGCTCATGATCAGGCGCATGAGGTGCAGCATCTCGTCATGAAAGATCTCGCGGTGCTCGATGGTGCGCTGCAGGGCTTCCTGAGGGGTGATCTTGTGCGCAGAGGTGGGTGACATGAGGGTCTCCGAAGGGTCTCTTTACGGGGCGGGATGGTCGGTCAAGGCCAGTTTCAGGCCGAAGCCGATGAAAAGCACACCGGCGGCACGGTCGAGCCAGTGCATGGCGCGGCGCACCAGGCTCACGCGGTCGGCGGCCCAGGCCGCCAGCCAGGCATAGCCCAGGGTCACGGGGAGCGCGTTGACGCTGAACAGCACCCCCAGCGCCAGGAACGCCAGGGTCTTGTGGCTGGCATCGGGGGCGATGAACTGCGGCAGGAACGCCAGGAAGAACAGGGCCACCTTGGGGTTGAGCACGTTGGTGAGGAAGCCCCGCCGGAACACCCGGCGCAGGTCCGGTTCGGCGGGCGCGGCCTCGGGTGTCCAGCCCGGCGCGGTCGCTCGCAGCAGGCGCACGCCCATCCACAGCAGGTAGGCCGCACCGATGAACTTGACGACGGTGAACGCCATGGCCGAGGCGGCCAGCAGGGCGCCCAGGCCGACGGTGGCGATCGCCACATGCACGAAGCAGCCGGCGAAGATGCCGAGCGCGGCCACCATGCCGGCGCGCGCGCCACCGCGCAGCGAGTTGCTCACGATGTAGAGCACGTCCGGACCGGGCGTGAGGTTGAGCAGCCAGCCGGCCGCGATGAAAAGCAGGAGTTGCGGCCAATCGGGCATGGGATCTCCGGCTCAGTAGACGGCGGTGCCGGCGGCCCGCGCGGCAGGGACCGTGCCACCCTGCGCGAAGAAGGCGCGGGTGCTGGCGATGGCGCGGTCGATGCCCGCCGCGTCCACGTCGAGGTGCGTCACGAAGCGCAGGCCGATCAGGCCGGTGGCGAGCACGCCGTCCTGGGCCAGATGGGCCAGCAGGTCGGGGCCGCGCCCGTCGGCCACATCGACAAACACGATGTTGGTCTGCGCGGAGCGCACGTTCAAGCCCTCGATGCCCGCCAGGCCCTGCGCCAGGCGCTGTGCGAGCGCGTGGTCGTCGGCCAGGCGGCGCACATGGTGGTCCAGCGCATGGTGCGCGGCGGCCGCGAGCAGGCCCGACTGGCGCAAGCCGCCGCCGAGCATCTTGCGCCAGCGCAGCGCGCGGCGGATCAGGGCCTCCGAGCCGCAGAGCGCCGACCCCACGGGCGCGCCCAGGCCCTTGCTGAAGCACACCGACACGCTGTCGAAACGGTCGACGATGCCGCGCACCGCCTGGTAGGGGTCGCCACCGGCCGCCACGGCCGCGTTGAACACGCGCGCGCCATCCAGGTGCACCGCCAGCCCGTGCTCGCGCGCCAGCGCCGTGGCGCCGTCCAGGTAGTCGGCCGGCATCGGGTGGCCGTTCCAGGTGTTCTCCAGGCACAGCAGGCGCGTGCGGGCGAAATGCGGGTCGTCGGGCTTGATGGCGGCGGCGATGTCGGCCAGCCGCATCTGCCCGGTGGCGTCCTGCGCCAGCGGTTGCGGCTGGATGCTGCCCAGCACCGCCGCACCGCCACCCTCGTAGCGGTAGGTGTGGGCGTTCTGGCCCACGAGGTACTCGTCGCCGCGCTCGCAGTGCGCCAACATCGCACACAGGTTGCTCTGCGTGCCACTGGGCATGAACAGCGCGGCTTCCTTGCCCATGATGGCGGCCACGCGCGCTTGCAGCGCCTGCACCGAGGGGTCGTCACCGAACACATCGTCGCCCAAGGGCGCGGCCATCATGGCTTCGCGCATCGCGGCCGTCGGTTGCGTGACGGTGTCGCTTCTCAGGTCAACGGTTTTCATGCTTGTTCCAGAAAATTCCTGAGCATGGCGTGGCCGTGCTCGGTGAGGATGCTCTCGGGGTGGAACTGCACGCCTTCGATGGCCAGCGTCTTGTGCTTCACGCCCATGATCTCGCCGTCCGGCGTCCAGGCCGTGACGTCGAAGCAATCGGGGCAGCTCGCGCGCTCGATCGCCAGCGAGTGGTAGCGGTTCACGGTGAACTGCTCGGGCAGGTTGGCGAACACGCCCTGGCGGGTGGTGGTGATCTGCGAGGTCTTGCCGTGCATCAATTCCTGCGCGCGGACGATCTTGCCGCCGAAGGCCGCGCCGATGCTCTGGTGCCCCAGGCAGACCCCGAGGATGGGCAGCTTGCCCGCGAAGTGCTGGATCGCCGCGACCGAGATGCCGGCCTCCGCGGGCGAGCACGGCCCGGGCGAGATCACCAGCCGGTCGAGCTGCCCGGCTTGCAGGCGGGCCTCGATGGCCTCCAGCGTGATCTCGTCGTTGCGGAACACGCTGACCTCGGCGCCCAGCTCACCGAAGTACTGCACGATGTTGAAGGTGAACGAGTCGTAGTTGTCGACCATCAGCAGGCGAATCGGTTTCATTCCAGGCCCTCCTCGACCAGTTCGGCGGCGCGCAGCAGCGCGCGCGCCTTGTGTTCGGTTTCCCTCCATTCCATCTCGGGCACCGAGTCGGCCACCACGCCGGCCGCGGCCTGCACGTAGAGCGTCTGGTCCTTGATGATGCCGGTTCGGATGGCGATCGCCACGTCCATGTCGCCGGCGTAGCTCAGGTAGCCGCAGGCGCCGCCGTAGATGCCGCGCTTGGTCGGCTCGAGTTGGTCGATCAGCTCCATGGCATGCACCTTGGGCGCGCCGGTCAGCGTGCCGGCGGGGAAGGTGGCCTTGAGCACGTCCATGCTGGTCATGCCGTCATTGAGCACGCCTTCGACGTTGCTCACGATGTGCATCACGTGGCTGTAGCGCTCCACCGCGAAGGCCTCGGTCACCTTCACGGTGCCGGTCTTGGCAATGCGGCCGATGTCGTTGCGCGCCAGGTCGATCAGCATCACGTGCTCGGCGCGTTCCTTGGGGTCGTTGACCAGCTCGGTTTCGGTGGCCTTGTCCAGCTCGGGCGTGGCACCGCGCGGGCGCGTGCCGGCCAGCGGGCGGATGGTGATTTTCTGGCCCTCGGGCGTGTGCTCCTGCCGCACCAGGATTTCCGGCGAAGCCCCCACCACGTGGAAATCCCCGAAGTGGTAGTAGTACATGTAGGGCGAGGGGTTGAGCGAGCGCAGCGCACGGTACAGGCTCAGCGGCGACTCGGTGTAACGCTTCTTGATGCGCTGGCCGACCTGCACCTGCATGAAATCACCGGCGGCGATCAGCTCCTTGGCGCGGTCGACCGCCGCGAGGTAGTCGGCCTTGGCGAAATCGCGTTCGGCCGGGTAGCCCTGGCTGGGCTTGACGACCGGCGCGCTCACCGAGTACTTCAGCGCCTCGCGCAGTTCGCGCAGCCGCTTCTTGGCGTTGGCATAGGCCTCGGGCTGGGCCGGATCGGCGTAGACGATCAGGTAGAGCTTGCCCGAGAGGTTGTCGATCACCGCCAGTTCTTCGCACTGCAGCAGCAGGATGTCGGGACAGCCCAGGGTGTCGGGCGGGCAGCTGTGCTCCAGCTTTTTCTCGATGTGGCGCACCGCGTCGTAACCGAAGTAGCCGGCCAGGCCGCCGCAGAAGCGCGGCAGGCCCGGGCGCAGCGCCACCTTGAAGCGCTGCTGGTAGGCCGCGATGAAGTCCAGCGGGTTGCCATGCGCGGTCTCGATGACGGCGCCGTCGCGCACCACCTCGGTCTTCGCGTCCGCCCCGAAGCCGGTGGCGCGCAGGAACGTGCGCGCCGGCAGGCCGATGAAGCTGTAGCGCCCGAAGCGCTCGCCGCCCACCACCGATTCGAGCAGGAAGCTGTGCTTGCCGTCACCGCGCCCGTGCGCGAGCTTGAGGTAGAGCGAGAGCGGGGTTTCCAGGTCCGCAAAGGCCTCGACCATCAGCGGGATGCGGTTGTAGCCTTGCTGGGCCAGGCTCTTGAATTCGAGTTCCGTGATCATGTTCGTTCTTTCCATCGGCCGCACACCGGGTCATCGACGCGTCGGGTGGGGCGGGGGTCCATGCGATCCGGCGCGGAACGCCGGGTTCGGGGTGGGGTGACAGTGGCGGCGAGGAACGCGCGCGGACTGTGCAAACCCCGGGGGAAGGTGCACGTTTACGCTGGCTTGCGCCAGGGCCAGGCTCCCCGGCCATTGCGGCTCGGCAGACCACCTGAAAAGGATGTGCGTGGGTTGAACATGGAAGGCGCAGTGTAGCAAAGCGCCATGACCGTGTCCCAAATCACGCGCCCAGACCCCGGTTCTACGGCCAAACCCTGATGTCCGGCGCTTGCTGCGCAAGGACAATCCTGGCGAAACGAACGGGTGTTCGTTTTTTTGTGTTCCATCGCCTCCGCCCCTCCGGACAAGCCCCATGAAAACACCGTTGATGCCCCTCCTCGCCCTGGTCTTCGCCCTGCTCGGCCCCGGCGCGGCGCAGGCCGCCACCGTCGACCTGGCCGGCGTGAAGCTCGAAGACCGCGCCACCGTGGCCGGCAGCCCGTTGCTGCTCAACGGCGCCGGCATCCGCTACAAAGCGGTGTTCAAGGTCTACACCGCCGGCCTCTATCTCGGTGAAAAGGCGGCCACGCCCGAGGCCGTGCTCGCGGCCAAGGGCCCCAAGCGCATCAGCATCACCATGCTGCGCGAGATCGACTCCGCCGAGCTGGGCAAGCTGTTCTCGCGCGGCATGGAAGACAACATGGACCGCAGCGCCTTCTCCAAGCTCATCCCCGGCGTGCTGCGCATGAGCCAGGTGTTCAGCGATCACAAGAAGCTCCAGGCCGGCGACAACTTCCTGGTCGACTGGGTGCCCGGCACCGGCACCGTGCTCACCATCAAGGGCAAGGTGGAGGGCGAGCCGTTCAAGGAACCCGAGTTCTACGACGCCTTGCTGCGCATCTGGCTCGGCCCCAAGCCGGCCGACCACCTGCTCAAGGACGCCCTGCTGGGCAAGTCACGCTGACCGGGCCTGCGCGACACGCGGCCCCAAAGCGCCGCCGAACGGGCAACTTGGGCAGCCAGAATGCAGGTCTTCCCTTCAACCGCCCCCATTCGCCATGATCCGTCGCAACCTGATGGCCGCCCTGGCTGCCGCCCTCCTGCCCGTCACCGGCCTGCCCCAGGACGCCCCTGCGTCGGGCGACATCGTGGTGGCGCAGATCGGTCCCTTCACCGTGCTCCCGGCACCGGACCCCAAGGAACTCAACGAGGGCATCAGCGCCGCGCTGGACGAGATCAACGGCCGCGGCGGCATCCAGGGCCGCCGGGTGTCGCTCGTCAAGCTGGACGACACCTACACCTTCGACGGGTTCAAGCAGCAGCTCACCACGGCCATGGCGCAGAAGCCCGTGGCGCTGCTGACGCCGCTGGGGTCCGCCACGCTCAAGGGCCTGCTCGACAGCAAACTGCTCGACAGCACCGACATCGTGATCCTCAACGCCGTGCCGGGCGCCAGCGTGCTGCGCTCGCCGGGGCACCCCAAGCTGTTCCACATCCGGGCCGGCGACGAACAGCAGATCCACAAGATCGTGACGCACGCGCGCACGCTGGGCATCCGCTCCATGGGCGTGCTCCACCAGAACATCCCGATCGGCTCCTCCGGCCTGGCCTCGGCGCGCAGCGCGGCGACCGAGCTGGGCGGCATCGAGATCGTGGAGGCGCAGTCCGCCACGGACGCCCCCGCGCTCGCCCAGGCGGCCAAGGCCCTGGCGGCGGCCAATCCGCAATCGGCCCTGGTGGTCGGGGCGCCCAAGTTCGTCGGTGAGGGCATTGCCGCGCTGCGGGCGGCGGGCATCTCGCAGCAGATCTTCAGCCTGTCCTACCTGCCGGCGCCGGCGCTGATGAAGTTCGCCGGCAACGGCGCGCGCGGCGTGGGCCTGTCCCAGACCTTCCCCAACCCCATGGGCGCCACGCTCCCGCTGCAACGCGACTTCCGCGCCGCGATGCGCAAGACCCACCCCGCGCTGACGGACTACACCACCTTCCACATGGAGGGCTACATCACCGCCCGGGTGTTCGCCGAAGCCGCCAAGCGCAGCCGCAGCCTCAACCCCACGGGCCTCGCTCAGGCCCTGCGCGCCATGGGTGAAATCGACCTGGGCGGCTTCCGCGTCAATTTCGCCAAGACCAACCTGGGCAGCAACTGGGTGGACATCGGCGTGGTGTCCGGCGACGGCAAGCTGCTGTACTGAACCCCGGTCAGGCCCCGGCCTGCCGCAGCCCGGGCAGGTGGTCGAGGCGGTCCACGAAAGCGTCCGCGTCGACCCCGCGCACCGGCTCGCCGTGGTTGTAGCCGTAGGTCACCAGCACCACCGGACAACCGGCCGCGCGCGCGGCCAGTGCGTCGTTCTGCGAATCACCCACCATCAGCGTCTGCGCCGGCGCCGTGCCCAGGGCCTCGCAGGTCTTCAGGAGCGGCAGCGGGTCGGGCTTGGTGCGCTCGAAGCTGTCGCCGCCGAAAACGTGCGCAAAGAAGTCCGCCAGGCCCTTGGCCTGCAGCAGCGGGCGCGCGAAGTTCAGCGGCTTGTTGGTCAGGCAGGCCAATGACCACCCCTGCGCCCGCAGCGCGGTAAGGCCTTCGACGACACCGGGATAGACCGTGCTGTGCTGGCCGTTGATGGCCAGGTAGTGCGACTGGTAACGCGTCCAGACCTCGGGCTGCACGCGGGCGGCGTCGTCGGCGCCGAGGCCGCCGTGCAGCAGCGCCGAACGGATCAGGTGCGCCGAGCCCTTGCCCACCATGTGCTCGATGTCGGCGCGCGCCACCGTGGGACGGTGCACATCCTTCAGCGCGGCGTTGAGGGCGACATCAAAGTCGCCCAGCGTGTCGACCATGGTGCCGTCGAGGTCGACGATGGCAGCGCGAATGCCCTGCGGAGAGGAAGGGGTGAGGTTCACAGAATGGACTTTGAGATGCGCCAAATCCGGCCAGGGCATCTTAGCGGCATGGATCAGTTCCCCCGTTGTTCGATCGAATCGAAGATCTGCCGCGCCAGGGGGTTGACGTTGCGTGGCCCGAGGTAAAGCCGGAAGCTGACGTCAGGCAGCTGCGGCAGCTTTTCGGCGTTGCCCAGCACCCGCAGATCCGGCCCGAGCATTTCGATGGAACGGGCCATGACACCCAACCCCGCCCGCACCGCCGCGCGGATGCCCACCACGTTGGGCGCCGAATAGTGGATGCGCCAGGGGATCTCGGCCCGGTCCAGCGCCTGGATCGCCACCCGCCGGAAGTACGTCCAGTCCTCGGCGACGATCAGCGGCAGCGGCGCCCGCGGCTCGTGCCGGAAGGTCGACGCGGCCAGCCAGACGATCGGCGAGGTGCGCAGCACGATCGACCGCAGATCCGGCTCGTCCAGGGCGATGGCGATCGCGAGATCGAGCTCCCCCTTGCGCAGGTCTTTCAGCAGGTCGGGGCTGCGCCCGGTCTGGATCGCGATCTGCAGGTTGGGATAGCGCTGCGCCAGCTGGGTCAGCAGGTCGGGCAGGATCGACTCGGTCACGTCGTGCGGCGCACCCAGGCGAATTTGCCCGGCCGGGCTCAGGCCCGACAGCGCGGACAGCATCTCGTCATGCAGCGTGAGCATCCGGCGCGCATAGACCAGCAGCTTCTGGCCGTCGGGCGTGGGTTGCACGCCCCGCCCCGCGCGCTCGAACAGGGGTCGGCCCAGTTGCTCGGCCAGGCGCTGCATCTGCTGCGTCACCGCGGCCTGGCTGCGGCGGACTTCGGCGGCCGCCGCCAGCATGGAATGGTGCTCCACGACCGCGACAAAGGTCCGCAGAAGGTCGGTGTCGATGTTTCTCATGATTCAGAGAATCTTATATCTCATTCAGCCATTTGAAATCCATTGCGCCTGATCCGCCCGTAAAGTGCAGAACTCAATTCAGAAGAACCAAACAGATCCATGAGTGCCGCCGTCCAAGAAGCGTTCACGCCGCTCGAGGTGCTGCGCAGCTATCCCGCGCACGACCACACCCTCGACGGCGCGCTGCGCAGCCGCTGCGCGGTGCGCGGGAGCCTGCCCATGCTGATGGAGGGCGGGCAGCCCCTGAGCTGGAACGCCTTCGCCGCGCGGGCCGACGCCCTCGCCGCGGCGCTGCACGGGCGCGGCATCGGCACTGGCGACCGGGTGGCCATCGCCGCGCGCAACGGCAGCGGCCATGTGCTGCTGCTGTTCGCGCTGGCCCGGCTCGGTGCGGTGCTGGTGCCGCTCAATCCCGAGATCGGCGTGCGCGAACTGCGCTACGCCCTCACCCACGCAGACGTGGCCGCCGTGCTGACCGATGCAGCGCTGCTGGACACGCTGCGACAGGCGCTGGAACCCGGCGCCCGGGAGCCATGGCTGGCCCTGGTGCATGCGGCGCCCGGCCACGACCTGCCCGATCTGGCCTCGATGGCGGCCGGTGCGGCCGGCGCCCCATTGCCTCCGCCGCCCACGCCGGACCTGCCCTGCGTCATGATCTTCACCTCGGGCACCACCGGCTTTCCCAAGGGCGTGATGCACAGCCAGCGCAACCTGCTGCTGGTGGGCGAAGCCAACCTGGGTCGCATGCGCCTGCAGCCGGACGACCGGCTGCTCGTGGTGCTGCCCTTCTTCCACGTCAACGCCCTCTTCTATTCGCTGGGCGGCATGCTGGCCAGCGGTTGCACGCTGGTGCTGGTCGAGAAGTTCTCGGCCTCGCGCTTCTGGCAGACGGTGGTGGAGACCGGCACCACGGCCGTCAACATCATCGAGGCCATGGGGACCATCCTCAAATCCCGCGACCGCGCCGAGTACCGGCCGGACCACCGGCTGCGCGTGGTGTACGGCGTGCGGCAGAACGCCCAGGCCGCGTTCCGGGAGGATTTCGGCGTGCCGCACCTGCTCACCGGCTTCGGCATGACCGAGATTCCCGGTGTGACCTGCAACCCCTACGGCGAACCGGCCAAGCCCGGCAGCATGGGCGTGCTGGCCCAGCATCCCGACCCGCAGCAACCCTGGGCCGAGTGCCGCATCGTCGACGACGAGGGCCGCGACCTGGGACCCGATCAGGTCGGCGAACTGTGGGTGCGCACGCCGGTGGCCATGCTGGGCTACTTCCGCGACCCCGAGCACACCGCCGCGGCGTTCCAGGACGGCTGGCTCAAGACGGGCGACATGGTGCGGCGCGATGCGGATGGCTGGTTCTTCTACGCGTCGCGCAAGAAGGACATCATCCGCCGCCGCGGCGAGAACATCGCCGGTGCCGAACTGGACATGGTCATCGGCGGGCACCCGGCCGTCTACGAGACCGCCGCCATCGCCGTCCCGTCGGCGCTGGGCGAAGACGAGATCCTGGCGGCCGTGGTGCTCAAGCCCGGCGAACGGCTGGACGCCGCATCGATCGCCGACTGGTGCCGCGAGCGCCTCGCGCCGCACAAGGTGCCGCGCTACGTGGCCTTCGTCGAGACCCTGCCGCACACCCCCACCCACAAGGTCGCCAAGGCCCGGATGCGGCAGGACCCCGCCCTGCTGGCCGGTGCCGTCGACCTGGCCGCAGGCCGCTGAGCCGCGCCTTTTGTTCACCCCCACACCGAGAACCCCCATGGCCCAACGCAAACCGATGCGCACCGACATCGCGTGGAGCACCACCGATTCCATCACCGTCAAGGGGCTCGACGTCTGCAAGGACATCCTGGGCAAGGTGTCGCTGGGCGACATGGCCTTCCTGGAAATGACCGACCGGCTGCCGACACCGCGCGAGTCGGTGGTGTTCAACGCCATCGCCGTCTGCCTGGTCGAGCACGGCCTGACGCCCAGCGCCCTGGCCACCCGCCTCACCATCGCCGGCGCGCCCGAGGCCATGCAGGCCGCCGTCGGCGCCGGCCTGTGCGGCCTGGGCAGCGTGTTCGTGGGCAGCATGGAAGACGCGGCCCGCCTGCTGCAGCGGGCCATGCCGCAGCCGGACCCCGCGGCCGACATCGCCGCCCTGGCCGCCGCGCTGGTCGACCGCGAGCTGGCCGCGGGCCGCAGCATCCCCGGCATCGGCCACCACATCCACAAGCCCGTCGATCCCCGGGCCCCGGCCTTGTTCGCGATCGCGCGCGAGAACGGCTTCGCGGGCCCCTATGTCGAGCTGATGAACGCGGTCGCCACGGAGGCCGGCCGCCGGCTGGGCAAGAACCTGCCGGTCAACGCGACCGGCGCGATCGCCGCCATCGCCAGCGAGCTGCGGCTGCCATGGGAGATCGTGCGCGGCATCGGCGTGATGGCGCGCGCCATCGGCCTGGTGGCCCACGTCCTTGAAGAGCTGCGCAACCCGCTGGCGCGCGAGATGAAGACCCTGGTGGAAGACATGGCCACCGCGCATTTCCGCACCGCCCCCTGACGGGCTGACCCATACCCATACCTATATTTAGGAGACACACCATGAAACCCCTGATCCGCCCCCTGCTGCTGACCGTCCTGGGACTGGCCTCGCTGTCCGCTTCCGCCGCCGACCCCTACCCCAGCAAGCCCATCCGCATCGTGGTGCCGTTTGCGGCCGGCGGCAGCGGCGACTTCATCGTGCGCACCATCTCGGACCGCTTCGCCGCCGCGATCAAGCAGTCGGTGGTGGTCGAGAACCGGGGCGGTGGCAACACGGTCACGGGCACCGAGTACGTCGCGCGCTCGGCACCGGACGGCTACACGCTGCTGTTCACCAGCACCGCGCTCTCGACCAACCCCTCGCTCGTGCCGAACCTGAGCTACCGCACCCCAGAGGATTTCGCGCCGGTCGGCCAGGTCATCTCCTACCCGTTCGTGCTGGCCGCCCGCAGCAACCTGGAGGTCAACAACATCCCGGAGCTGATCGCCTTCGCGAAAAAGAACCCGGGCGCCCTCACGGCCTCGACCTCGGGCGACGGCTCTGGCGCCCACCTCGCGACCGCGCTGCTGAAGGAAGCGGCGGGCATCGACCTGATGACCATCCCGTACCGGGGCGCCGGCCCCGCCATGACCGATGTGGCCGCCGGCCACGTCGACATGACCTTCACCGGCATGTCGCAGGTCAAGCCCTTCGCGGACAGCAAGAAGGTCAAGATCCTCGCCACCTCCGGCCTGAACCGCATGAAGTCCGCCCCCGAGGTGAAGACCATTGCCGAACAGGGCGTGCCCGGCTTCAATGCGGTGGTCTGGTGGGGCATGCTGGCCCCGGCAGGCACGCCCAAGGACGTGGTCGACAAGATCAACCAGGCCCTCAAGGTGAGCCTGGCCGACCCCGAGGTGGAGAAGCGCATGGCCATCATCGATGGCGATGTCCGCGTCTCCACCCCGCAGGAATTCGAGAAACTCATCCGCGACGAAGTGGTGCGATGGAAACGGCTGATCAAACCCTCCGGCGTGGCGGCGCGCTGAACGTGAACGGTTCCACCGACCTCCAGGCCCTGCTGAAGGCGCGCTACGGCGCGGCCGCGCCGACGCCGCGGGCCGCCGAAAACCCGGTCATCGGCACCCTGCTGCAACACCGCTCGGTCCGCAGCTACACCCCGGCGGCCGTGTCGGACGATGCCCTCAGCCTGATGCTGGCCGCGGCGCAATCGGCGTCCACCTCGTCCAACCTGCAGTGCTGGAGCGTGGTGGCCGTGCGCGAGCCCGAGCGCAAACAGCGCCTCGCCGCACTGGCAGGCGACCAGCGCCACATCCGCGAGTGCCCGCTGTTCCTGGTCTGGCTGGCCGACCTGGCGCGCCTGGACACCACCGGCGAACGGTTCCAGTTGCGCCGCGACGGGCTGGACTACATGGAAATGCTGATGATCGGCGTGATCGACGCCGCGCTGGCGGCGCAGAACGCGGCGGTGGCGGCCGAAGCCCAGGGCCTGGGCATCGTCTACATCGGTGGCATGCGCGACCGGCCCGAAGAGGTCGCCGCCGAACTGGGGCTGCCGCCGCGCACCGCGGCGGTCTTCGGCATGTGCGTGGGGCACCCCGACCCGCAGCGCCCCACCACCATCAAGCCGCGCCTGCCGGGCGCCGCGGTGCTGCACCACGAGCGCTACGACACCGAGACCCACATTGCCCCGGTCGATGCGTACCTGCAGACCGCAAGCGCGTTCTACCGGGAGCAGCAGATGAAGACCCACGGCAACTGGGCCGAGCATTCGCTGCACCGGGTGCGCGGCCCGGAGGCGATGCGGGGCCGCGAGCGGCTCGCCGAAGCGCTTCGGGCCCGGGGGTTTCCGTCGCGCTGACGCGGCGGCCACCCCGCCAGCGTCACGCCAGCGCCGCGCGCATCTGGTCGATCACCGCCTTGTAGTCCGGCTTGCCGAAGATCGCGCTGCCGGCCACGAAGGTGTCGGCCCCCGCGTCCGCCACGCGGCGGATGTTGTCGGCCTTGATGCCGCCGTCCACCTCCAGGCGGATGTCCTTGCCGCTGGCCTCGATGCGCCGGCGCGCGTCCTCGATCTTGCGCAGCGCGGAGTCGATGAAGCTCTGGCCGCCGAAGCCCGGGTTCACGCTCATGATCAGGATCAGGTCGATGTCGTCGATCAGCCAGTCCAGCACGTCCAGCGGCGCGCCGGGGTTGAAGGTCAGGCCGGCCTTGGCGCCCTTGGCCTTGATGGCCTGCACGCTGCGGTGCACGTGGGCGCTCGCATCGGGGTGGAAGCTCACCAGGTCGGCACCGGCGTCGATGAAGGCGCCGGCCAGCGCGTCCACCGGCTGGATCATCAGGTGCACGTCGATCGGCACCGGCGTGCCGTCGGGCTTCTTCGCGTGCGGCTTGAGCGCCTGGCAGATCATCGGCCCGAAGGTCAGGTTGGGCACGTAGTGGTTGTCCATCACGTCGAAGTGGATCCAGTCGGCGCCGGCGGCGATGACGTTCTTCACCTCGTCGCCCAGGCGGGCGAAATCGGCGGACAGGATGGAGGGGGCGATGCGGTGCTGGACTTGGGACATGACAGTGGGGATGGGCGGTGGGGCGAAAGACCCCATTCTCGCAGGGCCGACGCTTTGGCGCAGGCGCGCGGTAACATGCCGCCCATGCCGAAATACCTCTTCACCTGCGAGGTCGAACCCCAGTTTCTGAGCGAGCAGTCCTCGCCCGACGAAGACGTGTACGCCTTCGCGTACACCATCACCATCACCAACGCCGGCGAGGTCACGGCGCAGCTGATTGCGCGCCACTGGATCATCGACGACGCCAACGGCCGCACCGAACAGGTCAAGGGCCTGGGCGTGGTCGGCCACCAGCCCCTGCTGCGGCCCGGCGAATCCTTCCAATACACCAGCGGCACGCGCCTGGCCACCCCCACGGGCGCCATGCGCGGCAGTTTCTTCTGCGTGGCCGAAGACGGCGAGCGCTTCGAGGCCGAGGTCACCGAGTTCGCGCTGCATGCCCCGGGTTCGGGCGATGCGCCGGCCCGGGTGCTGCACTGAAGCCCCGCGCCCCGACACGCGGCCCACACCCCCAAGACCGCATGCCCACTTCCACCCCGCTCGACACCCTGGACCCGGACGCCTCGCTGGCCTTGCGCCACCTGTGGCTGATCGATGCGCTGCGCTGGGTGCGCGGCGAAGAAGCCGATGTGCAGGCCAGCGTCAGCCGCGTGCGACTGTTCCTGGACACCGTGCAGGCCGACCCGGCCCTGCAGGCGCGCTGGCGCCGCTGGTGGAACCGGTTCATCACCACCGTGGACCTCACGCCGCTGCTGGCCGATCACGGCTTCGCGCCCCGCACCGCCTTTCTCAGCGAATTCGGCAACCGCCTGCGCAAGAAGGTGCTGCCCGGCACGCCCGAAACCACCGACATGGCCGAGCTGTTCGACCTGCTGCTGTCCGCGCGTTTTGACGTGCGCTGGCTCAAGGCGCTCGACAGCGACACCCTCAAGCGCCTGCGCGCGCTGCTGATCGCACCGCCCGATGCCCCGGTGGACGAGACCACCGCCGGCTTCTGGCAGAGCGCGCTGATGGACGCGCTGATCTACTGCGTGAGCCAGATCAGCGCCACCGGCTTCGCCTCGGAGATCCGCATCCGCATGTCGCCCGAGGCGCAGGCCCAGCGCCCCTTCCACGAGCTGCCGGCCGATTTCGAGGCGCTGCGGCGCGCGGTGAACGAACACGGCGCGCGCAGCCCCGAGGCCATGGCCGCGGCCGAAGTGCTGCGCCAACAGCTCGATGCCTGCCGCCACGCCGCCTACACCGTGTACTCGCACCTGGAAGAGCACGGCGTGTCGGTCGGCATCGTGTTCCGCCTGCGCCAGCTGCGCGAGCGCATCGTGCGCGTCAAGGAGCTGCTGGACTGCCTGCAGTCCGAACAGCCCGAGCGCGCCACCGCCGCGCTGCTGGCCGATCTGGCCCAGGTCGGCCTGGACAACCGCAGCGTGCGCTCGCTCATCGCCAGCAGCTCGCAGCTCACCGCCGCCAAGGTCGCCGAACGCAGCGCCGAGAGCGGCGAGCACTACATCACCCGCAACGCGGCCGAGTACCGCGAGATGCTGCGCAAGGCGGCCGGCGGCGGCGCCATCGTCGGCGTCACGGTCTGGGTCAAGTTCCTGATGGTCGGCCTGGGCCTCACCGCGTTCTGGGGCGGCTTTGCCAACGGGGTGAACTACGCGACCTCGTTCGTGGTCATCATGCTGCTGCACCTCACGCTGGCCACCAAGCAGCCCGCCGTGACCGCCCCTGCCATGGTCGCCAAGCTGCGCGACATCAAGGCGCCCGGTGCCGTGCGCCGCTTCGTCGACGAGGTCGCCAACCTGTTCCGCTCGCAGATCGCGTCCATCGTGGGCAACATCGGGCTGGTGATCCCGGTGGTGGTGCTGTTCAGCCTGGTCATGCAGCTGACCACCGGCGGGGCCATGCTCGACGAGCACAAGGCCCACCAGGTGCTCAAGGACATCAGCCTGCTCGGGCCCCTGGTGCTGTTCGCGGCCTTCACCGGCGTGCTGCTGTTCGCCTCCAGCATCATCGCCGGCTGGGTCGAGAACTGGTACGTGTTCCACAACCTGGACTCGGCCATGCAGCACAACCCGCGCTTCACCGCCGTGCTCGGGCGCGCGCGCGCCGCGCGCTGGGCCGACTTCATGCGCCGCAACATCTCGGGCCTGGCGGCCAACATCTCGCTGGGCTTCATGCTCGGCCTGGTGCCCGCCTTCATGACCTTCTTCGGCATCGGGCTGGACGTGCGCCACGTCACCCTGTCCGCCGGCCAGGTCGCCGCCGCGGCCATGGCGCTGGGCTGGAGCGTGTTCAAGGAGTCGGGGTTCTGGTGGGCGGTGGCCGGCGTGCTCGCCATCGGCCCCATCAACCTGGGCGTGAGCTTCTACCTCGCGTTCCGACTGGCCCTGCAGGCGCAGAACATCAGCGAGGTCAACCGCCAGCTGATCCGCGCCGCGATCAAGCGCCGCATCCGTGCGGCCCCGCTGAGCTTCCTGATTCCGCCGCGCAACGCGCGCCACGGCGAAGACGACGAACCGCCCGCCCCGGCGCCCATGGCGGGCCCGCCTCACGCGAATGGGTGAGTTCGAGCTGATCCGCCGCCATTTCCAGCGCGCACCGGCCCCCGCCGGGGACACCGCGGTGGTGCTGGGCATCGGCGACGACTGCGCCCTGCTGCAACCCAGCCCCGGCCACCAGCTCGCGATCTCCAGCGACATGCTGGTCGAGGGCCGGCATTTCTTTGCCGACGTGGACCCCGAAGCGCTCGGCCACAAGGCCCTCGCCGTGAACCTGAGCGACCTCGCCGCCATGGGCGCGCGCCCGCTGGGCTTCACGCTCGCGCTCGCCCTGCCCCACGCCGACAGCGACTGGCTCGCGTGCCTGGCCCGAGGCCTGTTCGCGCTGGCCGACGCACACGCCTGCCCGCTGGTGGGCGGCGACACGACGCGCGGCCCGCTCAACCTGTGCATCACCGTCTTCGGCGAGGTGAGGCCGGGTCAGGCGCTGCGGCGCGACGCCGCGCGCGCGGGCGACGACCTGTATGTGAGCGGGCGCACCGGCGAAGCCCGGCTGGCGCTGGAACAGTTGCGCGGCACCGGCTGGGCCGGCGCGGCCGTGGACGCCGAAGCCCGCGCCCGGCTGGAGCGGCCCACGCCGCGCAACGCCCTGGGCACGGCCCTGGCCGCCGTGGCGGGCGTGCACGCGGCGATCGACCTGAGCGACGGTCTGGCCGGCGATCTCGGCCACATCCTGCAGGCCAGCGGCGTGGGCGCCGACATTCATTTGCCCGCCCTGCCCGTGGCCCCTGTGTTGCAAGGCTTGCCCGACGCGCAGCGGATCGAGTGCCTGCTGGCGGGCGGTGACGACTATGAGCTGCTGTTCACCGCCACGCCCGAGGCGCGCGAGGCGATCGCCTTGGCATCGCGCGAAAGTGGCACGCCGGTCACGCGCATCGGGCGCATCACGGCCGATGCGGGCCTGCGCCTGCTCGACGCGGCGGGCCAGGCGCGGCCATTCGGCGCACACGGCTTCGACCATTTCGCCTGAATGCCCGCCCGATAATCCCCGCATGCCCGACACCGCCGCCGACGCGCCTCTCACCCGCCCGACCTGGCGCTTCCTCTTCGCCCACCCGGCCCACTTCCTCGCCCTGGGCGCGGGCGCCGGCCTGAGCCGACTGGCGCCGGGCACGGCCGGCACGCTCTGGGCCTGGGTCGCCTTCCTGCTGCTGGACCCCCTGCTCACGCCCCGGTCCTGGGCCCTCGTGATCGCCGCGGCCACGCTCGCGGGCTGGTGGGCCTGCACCGTCACCGCGCGGCACATGCGCGTGGCCGACTCCGGCCACATCGTGTGGGACGAGGTGGTCGCCTTCTGGCTGGTGCTGTGGATGATCTCGCCCAGCGGCTTCTGGGCGCAGTTCGCGGCCTTTCTGATCTTCCGGCTGTTCGACATGGTCAAGATCGGCCCCATGGCCTGGGCGGACCGAACCTTCAAGGGCTTCGGACCGCGCGGCGGCTTCGGCATCCTGCTCGACGACTTCGCCGCCGCCTTCTGCACGCTGCTCGTCATCGCTTTGTGGAGGCTCTGAACATGCCCGACACCACCGCCACCCTGGTCGAACAACTCGCGCACGCCCTCAAGGCGCGCGGCCTGATGATGGCCACCGCCGAGAGCTGCACCGGCGGCCTGATCGCCGGCGCCTGCACCGACGTCTCGGGCTCCAGCGACTGGTTCGAGCGCGGCTTCGTCACCTACTCCAACGCCGCCAAGCACGGCATGCTTGGCGTGCCGGCCCTGCTGATCGAACAGCACGGCGCGGTGAGCGAGCCGGTGGCGCGCGCCATGGCCTCGGGTGCGCTCGCGCACTCGCCGGCCCAACTCGCCGTGGCCGTGACCGGTGTGGCCGGCCCCACCGGTGGCAGCGCCGAGAAGCCGGTGGGCACGGTGTGGTTCGGCTGGGCCACGCCCGAAGGCGTGTTCACCGAACACCAGCGCTTCGACGGCGACCGCGCCGCCGTGCGCCAGGCCACCGTGCGGCACGCGCTCGCCGGCCTCTTGCAACGCCTGACCTGAATCCATGGAACTGTTCAAGAACCTCATCAGCGCCGCCACCGTCACCAACGCAGGCCACCACCTGCACCGCGCGTGGCCGCGCTTCGACCGCCAGGCCTTCGAGACCCAGGCCGCCGCCGGGCTGGCGCAGCTGGAGTTCAAGGCCCGCTCGATGCAACTCGCCGACGCGCTGGAAGCGACCCTGCCCGACGACTTCAACGCCGCCTGCGGCGTGATCGAGGCCAGCCTGGCGCCGCCGCTGGACATCGATGCCCAGGGCGAGCCGCTCCAGCTCGGCGAGGCGCGCGACGCGCACGGCATCGGCGGCTGGGCCTTGTGGGGCGTGGGCGAATTCGTGGCGCGCCGGGGTCTGGCCAGCGAGGCCGCCGCCCGGCGCGGCCTGACCTGCCTGCACGCGGTCACGCAGCGCTTCACCGCCGAGTTCGCCATCCGGCCGCTGATCCAGCGCCACCCAGCCCTGGCCTTCGACACGCTGAGCCGCTGGGTGGACGACCCGAGCGCGCACGTGCGCCGGCTGGTGAGCGAGGGCAGCCGCCCGCGCCTGCCCTGGGGCCTTCGGCTGCAGGCCCTGGTGGTGGACCCGGCCCCCACCCTGCCCCTGCTGCGCGCGCTGCAGGACGACGCCAGCAGCTACGTGCGCCGCAGCGTGGCCAACCACCTCAACGACATCGCCAAGGACCACCCCGACCTCGTGGCCGGCTGGGTGCGCGACCACCTGATCGACGCGCCCGATGCGCGCAGCGCGCTGCTGCGCCACGCCAGCCGCGGCCTCATCAAGGCCGGCCACGCCCCCACACTGGCAGCCTGGGGGCTCGCCAGCGGGCTGCAGGGCGAGGCCACGCTCACGCTGAGCGCGGCGCGCGCGGCGGTGGGCGGCGAGATCGGGCTGCGGGCCGAACTGCGCTCCCGCTCGCGCCAGCCCCAGCCGCTGGTGGTGGACTACGCGGTGCACCACGTGCGCGCCAACGGCAGCACCTCGCCCAAGGTGTTCAAGGGCTGGAAGCTCACCCTGGCCCCCGGCGAGCTGCGCACGCTGGAAAAGCGCCACAGCCTCAAGCCCGTGACCACGCGCACGCTCTACCCCGGCACGCACCGCATTGAGGTGCTGGTGAACGGCGTGGCGCTGGCCGACGCCGCCTTCGAGCTCAAGGCATGAGGTGCGCCGCGAGCCCGCGCCGCGGCGAGGGCCCGATCGCCGGCGCATGACCCAGCCGGGTCCACATCTGCACCGTGAAGCGCGGCGCGGGCGCGCCCAGCAGCCGGTGGATCTCGGCATAGGGCCCGGCCTGCTCGGGGTACTCCTGCAGCGCCTGTGACAGCGGCTGCATCGACAGGCCGGCGGCCGTGGCGGCCAGCTGGGCGCGCACATAGGCGCGGCCCGCGTGGACCTGCGTGAAGCGGTCGTTGCCCTCGCTCACCAGCCAGAAGAAAGCCGGCGTGTGCTCGAGCCGGGTGTTGAAGTCGCGGATCTGGGCCGTGGTCGACGGGCTGTCGGGCGCGGGCGCCTGGTGGCGGTCGAACAGGCCGACGGCCGTGAGCGCGCGCGCCAACGGCGCATTGAGCGAGATGCCGTCGCGGTGCTGCGCGATTTCCGTGGGGCCCACACGCAGCACCTGGAGCGACTCCATCACCGTGCGCGGCGTGACCAGCTCGATGCGCCAGGCCTCGCGGGCGATGCGGCGGTGCTGTGCCAACGCCTCGGACTGCGAAGCGCCGACGAAACCCACCCGCACCGGGTGCGGCTGCACACTGGCACGGATGGCCTCCAGGGCGGCGGCATCGGGCTCGCGCGCCTCGTAGGGCTCGCGGTTGGTGCGACGGCGGAAGATCTGCGCGAACAGCGGGTCGGGCACCACCGACGCGTCGGGCACCAGGCGAATGCGCGCGGTCGGCCGCGCATCGACCGTCTCGGGGCCGAAGGCGCCCTGCGGAAACAGCTCGATCTGCGCGCGCAGGCCCTTCTGCCGCGCCGCGAGGTCCAGCAGTTCGATGAAGCAGCCCTGGCTCATCAGCATCTGGCGCGAATGCGGGTCGGTCTGCGGCAACAGGCGACGGCGATCCACGAACAGGGTGATCTCGCCGGGCACGCCCAGGTCCACCAGCCAGGACTGCAGGTTGTGCGAGTGCGGCGCGAGCAGCGCATGCCCCACCAGCCAGCGGCGCACGTCGGCCTGCTCGCCCGGCCCCTGCCAGGCGGCGATGGCCTCGGGCGGCAACGCGCTGTCGCAGGCGCTCAGGGTGGCGGCGACCACGCCGCCACCCACGAGGCGGATGAAGAGCCGGCGGTCCATGGCGATCAGGCCCGCGCGGGCAACGGCGCCTCACCCTCGGTGCCCAGCAGCGCCAGGGCCTGCAGCGTGTGCCGCAAGGCCTGCGGCCAGGGCGTGTGCGGCTCGCTGCCGATGCGCTCGCGCAGGCGGCGGTTGTCCAGCCGGTGAGGCTGGTTCCAGAGGTAGCGCAAGGCGGCCAGCGCCCCCAGGGTCGGCATGAACAGGCCCAGCCCCTGGATCAGCGGCCAGGGCATGCCGCCCACTCGCAACGCTTCGTTCCCGTGCAGCCAGCCTTGCTCGCGGGCCAGCGCCTGCAGGGCATTCACCCAGTCGCGGCCGGTGAGCGTGTGGCCGCTGAAATGCAGCGACTCGAACGCCGGCGTCGCGTGGCGCACGCGCGCCACGGCGACGAAGGTCTGCGCCAGGTCGGGCAGGTAGGCCCAGGGCGTGGCCGCGTCCAGCGGACCGGGAAACACCAGCTTGCCGCGCCGGATGCCGGTGAGCATCGCGCGGTCCAGCCAGGTGCCCTGGCCCTGGCTGTAGAAATTGCCGGCGCGCACGATCACCGCGCGCAGCTCACCGCGTTGCGCGGCGGCCTCCAGCCCGGCCTCCATGTCGGTGCGGATGCGGCCCATGGCCGTGGTCGGCCGGTGCGGTGCGCCTTCGAGCAGCACCGCCGGCATGCCCTGGCCGAAGTTGTAGACATTGCCCGGCAGCATCAGCGTGGCCCCCAGCGCCTGCGCCACCGCCATGCCGCTGTGCAACAGGGGGCCGTTCTCGCGTTCCCAGGCCGGGCGCGTGTACTGCGTGGGGTTGAGCGCGTGCACCACCACGGTGGCGCCTCCCGCCTGCCGCACCTGGGCCACCAGCGCGGCAACAGCCTGCGGCGTGTCCACCGCCTGCGCCAGCCATTGCACACCGGCCACCGTGGGCGCCTGCGCACCCGGGCGCACCTGCGCCAGCACGCGCCAGCCGTCGCGCGCAAAGGCCTGCACCGCGGCCAGGCCGAAGCGGCCACGGCCGCCGAGCACCAGCACGGTATCGGCGGGGAGGGAGGAAGAAGACGTTGCGTTCATGAGGAACTCCGGAGAACACCGACCGCCGGTGCCATGGCATCGATTGTGGAAACGGATCGCGCCATTCACAATTGGCCGAAATCGAACACCAGTCATGCACAAATGAATACCGGCGATTTCAACTGGACGCTCATCCGGTCCTTCCTCGCGGCGCTCGACCGGGGCAGCCTGATGGCCGCCGCGCGGGCCCTGGCCACGACCCAGCCCACGGTGGGCCGCCACATCGGCGAGCTCGAAACGCAGCTCGGCGTGGTGCTGTTCGAGCGCACCGGCCGCGGCCTGGTGCCCACCGCGCATGCCCACCGCCTGGCCGAGGCGGCGCGCGCGATGGCCAGCGCGGCCGACCAGCTCGCGCGCCAGGCCTCGGGCGCGCAGAAAGACGTGCAGGGCACGGTGCGCATCAGCGCGAGCCAGCCCGTGACCTGCGTGCTGCTGCCCCCGGTGCTGCGGCAGATGCGCCAGGCCCATCCGGACATCCAGGTGGAACTGGTGTCGAGCAACGCGGTGAGCAACCTGTTGCAGCGCGAGGCCGACATCGCGCTGCGCATGGTGCGGCCCGACCAGGCCACGCTGCTGTGCAAGAAGCTCGGCCAGGTGGCCCTGGGCACCTACGCGCACCGCGACTACCTGCGCCGCCGGGGCACGCCGCGCGAGCCGCAGGACCTGCTCGCGCACGACCTGGTGGGCAACGACCGGAACACCGACATCCTGCGCGGCTTCGCGGCCATGGGCTACCCGATGCAACGCGAGGCCTTCGCCGTGCGCACCGACGACCTCAACGCCTACCAGGCCGCGGTGGACGCGGGGTTGGGCGTGGGTTTTCTGGCGCGCTACGTGGCGTGGCGCAACCCCGACCTCGTGTCCCTGCTGCCGATGCTGCCGATCCCGCCGCTGCCGATGTGGCTCGCGGTGCACCGCGAGATCCGCAGCAACCCCCGCATCCGCCGGGTGTGGGACTTCCTGGCGCAGGCCCTGCCCCCGGCCCTGGCCTGAGCACTGCCCCTACACTGGCGCGGCACCACCACTCCCTGAAAGGCCGCTTCCATGCTCACGGTCCACCATCTGAACAACTCGCGCTCGCAGCGCGTGCTCTGGCTGCTCGAAGAGCTGGGCGTGCCGTACCGGATCGAGCGCTACCACCGCGACCCCAAGACCATGTTGGCGCCGGCCTCGCTGCAGAAGGTGCACCCGCTGGGCAAGTCGCCGGTGGTGACCGACGGCAAGGCCACGCTGGCCGAGTCGGGCGCGATCCTGGAGTACCTGGTCGAGACCTACGGCGAGGGCCAGTTCGCCCCGGAACGCGGCACACCGTCCTTCCTGCGCTACCGCTACTGGCTGCACTACGCCGAAGGCTCGCTGGCCACGCCGCTGCTGCTGCAGCTGGTGTTCGACCAGATCGAGCGCAAGAGCCCTTTCATCGTGCGCCCGGTGGCGGTGGGCATTTCGTCCCAGATTAAGAAGCTGCTCGTCACGCCCAACCTGAAGCGGCACTTCGACTACCTCGAAGCTGAGCTGACGGAGCACGGCCCCTGGTTCGCCGGGCGTTCGTTCAGCGCGGCCGACGTGCAGATGAGCTTCGGCATCGAGGCCGCCGCCGCGCGCGGCCTGCTCAAGCAGCGGCCCCAGCTCGCGGACTGGCTGCGCCGCATCCACGAGCGGCCGGCCTACCAGCGCGCCCTCGAACAGGGCGGGCCGTTCGACCTCGCCACGTTCTGAACGCGCCGTTCAGTCGAGCTTGATCTGCGCCTTGGCCACCAGGCGCGCATAACGTTCCTGCTCGCTGCGCAGGAAGCGCGCCGAGGCCTCGGGCGCCATGGGGCTGATGAAGTTGTCCTGCTTGGCCATGGCGGCCTTGACCTCGGCGTCCTCGAACGCGGCCACCACGGCCTTGTGCAGCCGATCGACCTGCGCGGGCGGCAGGCCCTTCGGGCCGATCAGGGCGAACCAGCCCGCCACGTCCACCGCCGGGAAGCCCTGCTCGGCGATGGTGGGCAGGTCGGGCATCGAGGCCACGCGGGCCTTGCTCATGACGCCGATCGCGCGCATGCGCCCGGACGCGAGGTGCCCCTGCGCGGCGGGCACCGCCGCCACGCCGAAGTCCACCTGGCCGGCGATGATGTCCGTCATCATCGGCCCCATGCCTTTGTAGGGCACGTGCTGCACCTTCGCGCCCACGGCGTCGACGAACATCTCGCCCGCGAGATGGATGATGGTCCCATTGCCCGACGAGCCCATGTTGAACTGCCCGGGCCTGGACAGCAGCAGCGCCTGCAGCTCCTTCGCGTCCTTCACCGGAAGGCGGGCCGGATTGACGACCAACAGGAAGGGCGAGCCGCCCACCACGCTGATGGGCGTGATGTCGTTGAGGCTGTCATAAGGCACGCTCTTGTAGACGCTGGGGTTGACCGAGTGGTTGTTCGAGATGAAGGCCACGGTGTGGCCGTCCGGTGCGGCCTTGACCAGCGTGGCGGTGCCGGTGATGCCGCCGGCACCGGGCAGGTTCTCGATGACCACCGCCTGCCCGCCCAGGGCCTTGGACAAGGCGTTCTGCGCCGAGCGGATGATGGTGTCCACGCCGGAGCCGGCGCCCACCGGCAGGATCACGCGCAGCGGCGCGGCGCCTTGCGCCCACACGGCAGGCGTGCCCAGCAGGCTGGCCGCGCCCAGGGCGAGCACGGTGCGGCGGTTGAAAGTGGATGGGGTCATGTGTGTCTCCTGTGTGGTCGTGTCGAAAGGAATCAGGCCGGGTGCGCGGCGCCGAGGATCTCCTCGGTGTGCTCGCCGACCCGGGCCAGCGCGTGGCGCACGCCGGGCCGGCGCCCGCCCATGAGCAGGGGCAGCAGCACCACCTGCGTGGGGTCGCCGTCGTCGGTCTGCATCGGCACCAGGCCACCGCTGGCGATCAGGTGTTCGTCGTGCAGCAGCTGGTCCGGGCGCACCACCTTGGCGTAGGGCAAGCCGGCGGCCTGGAGCTGGGCGCACAGGGTGTCGAGGTCCTTGTGCTGCAAGGTTTCGCCGAGGGTCTGCAACAAGGCCGGGCGCACCGCCACGCGCTGCGCGTTGGTGGCCAGGGCCGGGTCGCCGGCGAGGTCGGGCCGCGCGATCACCTGGCACAGGGCGGCGAACTGCTTGTCGCTCACCGCGCCCACGAAGAGCTGCTCGCCGTCGGCCACGGTGAAGGTGTCGTACACGCTCCAGGCCGAAACGCGCGAGGGAAACGGCGGCGGCACCTCGCCGGTCATCAGGTGCTGCTGCATGTGCTGCGCGGCGAGCAGGCAGCAGTTCTCGAACAGCGCGCTCTGGATCTCCTGGCCCTGGCCGGTGCACTCGCGCTCGCGCAGCGCCGCCAGCACGCCGATGGCGCCGAACATGCCACCCATGATGTCGTTCACCGAAGAGCCCGCGCGCAAAGGGCGGCCCACGGGGCCGGTCATGTAGGTCAGGCCGGCCATGTTCTGCACCACCTCGTCGAGCGCGAGCCGGTTTTCGTAGGGGCCGGGCAGAAAGCCTTTGTGGCTCACATAGATGAGGCGCGGGAAGCGCTCGCGCAACGCGGCCTGGCCCAGGCCCAGCGTGTCCATCAGGCCGGGGCGGAAGTTCTCCAGCAGCACGTCGCACTGGCCGATCAGCTCCACCGCGCTGGCCAGTCCTTCGTCGGTGTGCAGGTCGATCACCACGCTCTTCTTGTTGCGGTTGAAGCTGCGGAAGAAGCCGATGCCCAGGCCGGGCAGGTCGCGCGTCTTGTCGCCACCGGGCGGCTCGACCTTGATGACCTCGGCGCCGAGGTCGGCCAGGATCATGCCGCAGGTGGGGCCCATGACCATGTGGGTGAATTCGACGACGCGCACGCCTTCGAGGGGGAGGCCGGTGGAGGTGGGGTTCATGGTGTGCATCCGGAAAGGAAAAAGTCAGTGCACCGCCGCCGCCAGCCGCGGCAGGCCGGCGCGCCACAGGGCGCCGTGGGTCTGCTCGCCCGGCAGCCAGCCCACCACCTTGGCGCGCAGGGCCAGCAGCCGCTCCAGCGACAGGCCGGTGCGCACACCCGCCGCCTGCAGCATGAAGGCCAGGTCTTCGGTGGCGGCATTGCCGCTGGCGCCCGGGGCGTGCGGGCAGCCGCCGATGCCGGCCAGCGAGGCGTCGAAACGCGCCACGCCCACCTGCAGGGCGGCATACACATTGGCCAGCGCGAGGCCGCGCGTGTCGTGGAAATGGCCGCAGCAGAAGCGCTCGCCCGCGAGGCGCAAGGCCTGCTCGAACAGGCGGCTCACCGAGGCCGGGTCGGCGTAGCCCACGGTGTCGGCCAGGCTCACGCGGTCGGCCCCGGCGTCCAGCAGGGCCTGCATCAGGCGCAGCACTTCGGCCGGCTTCACTTCGCCCTGCAGGGTGCAGCCGAAGGCCGTGCCCACGCCGCCTTCGATCAGCGTGCGGCGGCCCGAGGCGTCGCGCGCCGCGCGGATGCGGCCCATCTCCGCCACCACCTCGTCGGGCGCCTTGCGCAGGTTGGCCAGGCTGTGGGCGTGGCTGGCCGAAAGCGGCAGGATCATCAGGTCGGCGTCGCCTTCCAGCGCCCGCTCGGCGCCCTTCAGGTTGGGCACCAGCACCGAGGCCGAGAGGCCCGGCAGGGTCTTGGCGTGGGCCAGCAGCTCGGCCGTGTCGGCCAGCTGGGGCAGCAGCCGGGCCGGCACGAAGGACCCGACCTCGATCTCGCGCTGCCCGGCGGCGAAAGCCTCGCTGATCCACTCGCACTTGCGCGCGGTGCTCAGGACGGTGGGAATGCTTTGCAATCCATCCCGGAGTCCGACTTCGCGGACGACGGCGGTGGCGGGCAGCTGGGCCATGGGATCGGGTCTCCTTGCGTGTGGGAAGGCAGTCTATGATTTCCTTTGTGAACATCAAGTGATGTTTCAGAAGCCGATGGATTCCAATCTGGAACTTAAAGCGGGGGTATTCACCATGCGGGACCTGGACCTCAAGACCCTGCGGCTGCTGGTGGCGGTGTGCGACCACGGCAACATGAAAGACGCGGCAGCGCAGGAGCACATCGAGCCCTCGGCCATCAGCAAGCGCATCGCCCAGCTGGAGGAAACCATCGGCACGCCGGTGCTGGTGCGGGGCCGGCGCGGCGCGGAGCCCACGCCGGCGGGCCGCGCGCTGCTGGAGCACGCGCGCACGCTGCTGTTCACGGTGGACCGCATCGAGGCCGACATGGCCGCGTTCAAGGGCGGCATCAAGGGCCAAGTGCGGCTGGTGGCGAGCGCCTCGGCGATCGCCGAGTCCCTGCTCGACGACCTGGCCCAGTTCATGCGCGTGCCCGAGCACGGCGACATCAAGGTGGACATCGAGGAGCGCTTCTCCAAGGACATCGTGGGCATGGTGCGCGAGGGCGTGGTCTCGCTCGGCGTGTGCTGGACGCACACCGATTTCGGCGGGCTGGCCTCGCGCCCCTACCGGCGCGACGAGCTGGCCCTGGCCGTGCCCCGCGGCCACCCGCTGGCGCAGCGCAACGCCGTGCACTTCGAGGAAACGCTGGGCTACGAGCACGTGGGCCTGCAGCCCTCGACGGCGGTGCACACCATGCTGCACCGCGCCGCCACCAAGGCCGGCAAGACCATGAGCTACCGGGTGGTGGTGTCGAACTTCGACGCGGCCTTCCGCGTGGTGGGCGCGAACCTGGGCATCAGCGTGGTGCCGCGCGAGGTGAGCCAGCTCTATGTGTCGGCCGGGCAGGTGCGCATCGTGCCGCTGCTCAACGACTGGGCGCACCGCCAGTTCGCGATCTGCTTCCGCGACCGCAGCGAGCTCACGCCCGCGGCCGAACGCCTGCTGGACTTCCTGTGCCAGCAGGCGCTGGACGCCGAACCGCCGGCCCTCAGGCCAGCTTGAACGGCAGCTCGCGCAGCGGCTTGCCGGTCAGGCTCGCGATGGCGTTGGCAAAGGCCGGCGCCAGCGGCGGCACGCCGGGCTCGCCCACGCCGGTGGGCGCGTCGGCGCTGGGCACGAGGTGCACCGCGATGGCCGGCATGTCGGTGATGCGCGGCACGGCGAAGTCCCCGAAGTTGCTCTGCTCCACCACGCCGTCCTTCAGGGTGATGGCCGCGCCCGGCAGGCACATGGACAGGCCCATCAGCGCCCCGCCCTGGATCTGCGCTTCCACGCTCTTGGGGTTCACCGCCAGGTTGCAGTGCACGCCGGCCGTGACCTGGTGCAGCTTGGGCGTGCCGTCGACCACCGAGGCCTCGACCACGTAGGCCACCACCGAGTCGAAGGACTCGTGCACCGCCACGCCCCAGGCGCGGCCGGCGGACAAGGTCTTCTTGCCGTAGCCGCTCTTGTCCACCGCGAGCTGCAGCGCGGCGCGGTGGCGCACGGCCTTGTCGTCCATCAGCTTCATGCGGTAGGCCACCGGGTCCTGTTTCGTGGCGCGCGCGATGTCGTCGATCAGCGTCTCCATCACATAGCCCGTGTGGGTGGAGCCCACGCTGCGCCACCACAGCACCGGCACGTTGAGTTTCGGGTGGTGGGCCGAGAGGCGCATCGGCACACGGTAGGGCTTGCCCATGCCTTCCACGGCGGTCTCGTCCACGCCGCCCTTGACCATCATGGGCTCGAAGAAGGTGCCGGCCATGATGGACTGGCCCACGATCACGTGGTCCCAGGCCAGCACCTGGCCTTGCGCGTCGAAGCCGATCTCGGCGCGGTGCAGGTGCATGGGGCGGTAGTAGCCGCCGCGCACGTCGTCCTCGCGGCTCCACACCGTGCGCACCGGCGCGCCCAGACCCGCGGCCTGCGCGGCTTTCGCGATGGTGCAGGCCTCGACCACGAAGTCGCTGGTGAGCAGGCCGCGCCGGCCGAAGCCGCCGCCCGCCATCTGCACGTTCATCGTCACCTGCTCGGGCTTGATGCCCAGCGTGCGCGCGGCGGCGGCCGTGTCCAACCCCGGCATCTGGGTGCCGGTCCACACCGTGGCCTTGGCGGCAGCGCCGCTGCCGGTCAGTTGCACCGTGCAGTTCAGCGGCTCCATGGGCGCGTGCGCCAGGTAGGGGAACACGAACTCGGCGCTGATCTTGTGCGGCGCGTTGGCCAGCGGCGCCATGTCGGCGTCGTGCTTCACGTTGCCGGTCTTCGCGGCCAGGGTGCGGTAGCTCGCGAGCTGCTGCGCGCTGTCCACCTTCTCGCGGCCGGCGTCGTTCCACTGCACCTTCAGCGCGTCGCGGCCCTGCTTCGCGGCCCAGTAGCCCTCGGCCACCACGGCCACGCCTTCACCGCCGTCGTGCAGCGGCACGCGCAGCACCGCCTTGACGCCTTTGACCGCGCGCGCGGCGGCGTCATCGACCGAGGCCACCTTGCTGCCGAACACCGGCGGGTGCTGGAGCACGGCGGTGAGCATGCCGGGCAGGCGCACGTCCATGCCGAAGCCCTGCCGTCCGCTGGATTTCGCCTTCGCGTCCAGCCGCGTCGTGGGCTGGCCGATGAGCTTGAAGCGCGACGGGTCCTTGAGCGTGACCTGCACCGGCACCGGCTGCTGCATGGCGGCGTCGGCCAGGGCGCCGTAAGCGAGCTTCTTGCCACCGGGGCCGATCACCACGCCGCGTTCCGTGGCCAGCGAGGCCACCGGCACGTTCCACTGCTTCGCGGCGGCCGCCAGCAGCATGGCGCGCGTGCGCGCGCCGAGCTCGCGGTACTGGGTGTACGAGTGCTTCACCGCCGTCGAGCCGCCGGTGATCTGCATGCCGAAGGCCGGGTCGTTGTAGGCCGGGTCGGCGTTGCCGTGCACGGCCTGCACGCGGCTCCAGTCGGCGTCCAGCTCTTCGGCCAGCACCATGGCCAGGCCGGTGTGCGTGCCCTGGCCGAACTCCAGGCGGTTGATGGTGACGGTGACCGTGCCGTCGCGCGCGATCTTCACGAAGGCGGCGGGTTGCTGGTCGGGTTTGAGGCCCGTGGCGGCCGGGGCCGCGCCCTGCTGGGCGTTGGCCATGAAGGGGTAGGCGCCGAGCGCGAAGCCGGAGGCCGTGGCCATCTTCAGGAAACTGCGGCGAGCGATGCCTTCGGGCGCGTCCGCATCGTCCAGGCGGTGGGCCAGCGCGGGCGGCAGGTGGGCGCGAATCTGGTCGGCGGTGTGGGTGTGCAGGTGCATGGGGTGTCCTTTCAGGCCAGCGTGCGGGCCGCGTCCTTGATGGCGATGCGCACGCGCGCATAGGTGCCGCAGCGGCAGATGTTGCCGGCCATGGCGCCGTCGATCTCGGCATCGCTGGGTTTCGGGTTGGCCTTGAGCAGCGCGGTGGCACTCATGATCTGGCCGCTCTGGCAGTAGCCGCACTGCGCCACGTCGGCCTTCACCCAGGCCTGCTGCACGGCCTGGCCGACGCGGTCGGTCGCCACGGCTTCGATGGTGGTGATCTTCTGGCCCACGGCCGAGGCGATGGGCGTGACGCAGGAGCGGATGGCCGCGCCGTTGAGGTGCACGGTGCAGGCGCCGCAGAGCGCCGCGCCGCAGCCGAACTTGGTGCCGGTCATGCCCAGGGTGTCGCGCAGGGCCCAGAGGATGGGGGTGGATTCGTCGGCGTCGACGCGCACGTCCTTGCCATTGATGTTGAGCGTGGTGGGCATGGGGCTTTTCTCCGTTCGTGGGTGGTAGCGGTACACAAGTGAATGAATGTTCATTCGTTATCTACTGAAAATGGTGACGCAATTGGGCGTTTTTTTCAAGCCTTCAGGCCATCCCAGCACAGGCCGAAGGCCTGCGCCAGGGACGCTTCCGTGTCGGGCAGGTCGCCGCTGCGCAACAGGCTTGCCGTGTCGCGCACCGAGCCGAAAAAGTGGGCGGCCAGCAGCATCGTCGGCGCGTCCTTGACAATCTGCTGCGCCCGCGCTTCGTCGAAAAAGCGCAGGCAGCCAGCGGCGAAACGCGCCGAGAACTGGCGCGAAGCCTCGCTGAACCAGGGCGAGTTGTAGTACTGGTCCATGAACACCGCCTCGGGTCCATGCGCCAGGCGGTGTCGCAGCAGGCGCATCCAGTTCTGCTGGAAGCGGGTGCGAAAAGGGGTGGAAGGATCGACCTCACCGTCGATCAGCGCGGCCAGCGCGCCCTTGACCTGCTCGTAGAGTGCGTTGAGCAGCTCTTCCTTGGAGCGGTGGTAGACGTACAGCGTACCGGTGGCCAGGCCGGCCTCGCGAGCGATGCCGGCCATGGTCAGCCCGCTCAGGCCGACGCGCTCGACCAGCGCCAGGGTGGCGCGGGCGATGGCCTGCTGCTTGTCGTCGTCCTTGGGTTTCATGAGGGCGCGATCTTAAGCGAATGAATATTCATCCGTCAACCGCGCCCGGACGGGCGTCAGGCCCCGTGGCACTTCTTGTACTTTTTCCCGCTGCCGCAGGGGCAAGGGTCGTTGCGGCCCGGCGTGGCCTCCCTGCGCACCGGCTCCACGCGCGGGCCCAGGCTCTTGCCGATCTGGTGCAGGTCGTACACCGCCCAGATGGCGGCGCCGAAAGCGTTGAGCCGGTCGTCGCTCACGCTGGGCGGGCCGTCTTCGGCATGCATGTTCACCGTGGGGGTGTCGGTGTCGTCCTCGGTCAGCTCGACCACCTTGTCGAGCGCCTCGTCGATCCAGGCGGCGGTGTCCTTGTCGCGCGGCGGCTCCCAGTCCTCGCCGAAGTTCTCCACCACAAACATGAAGCCCAGCGCCCACACCTGGGCGTAGGCCGGCAGCTCCTGGTCCTGGAACTCGGCGCGCTCGTCGTCCGGCAACGCGGCCACGGCACCGCGCACGTCCATCAGCTCGGGGTGGTAGCTGCGCTCGTCTTCCAGCGTGTCCACCGGCGCGGCCAGCGATGCCGCCACCTCGGCCTGGCGGCGTGACCACAGGTCCATGAAGCGCTCGTACTGCGCGGTGTTGCTGAAGTGCGTGCCGTCTTCCTGCGGCGCAGTGGGCAGCGGGCCGGTGCCCAGCAACACCGGCAACCACTCGGCGGGCTCGACGGGGCGGCGCGTGCACAGCAGCGCGGCCATGGCGCCTTCGCAGAATTCCCATTGCGGCACCTCGTCGCCGCGCGTGCGCAGGTCGTCCAGGATGGCATCGAGCGCGTCGTAGTCTTCATGGTCCAGCGCGCCGGCCGGGTCGGAGGGGGTGTTCGTCGTTGTCATGGTGCAAAGAAGCCGGGGTTTTATGATGCCCCGCAGTGTATTCCCCGGTGCACCCACGAAAGTCCGCATGCTCGATCGCCTCAACGCCCTCTACCCCGTGCGCTACACCGCTTTCGCGCTCTGCGCGCTGATCGCGCTGCTGAGCCTGTTCACGCTGGTGGGCTTCGGGGTGGGCG
>NZ_JBWKZH010000064.1:0-34147 GCF_059424305.1 Hydrogenophaga sp. GW456-12-10-14-TSB4
CCGGCATGTTGTCGGCCCGGAGTGATAGGGCGTTCTGCGCAGCGGGGTAAAGGAGGAGACGGCACCAGCCGCCGGGGGACACCCGCGGAGCAGAGCGCCCTATCGCTCCGAGCCCGCGAGGTCTCAACCCAACAAGGAACTCACCCCCCCACCCCATGCTGCCGCAGCACCTCGGCCCAAGCCGCCAGCTTGCGATCAAAACTCCAGCTCGCATTCGCCGGACTCGTGGAAGGCAGCCGGTACACCGGCACCCCCAGCTTCTCGGTGTGACGAGCGTGCCGAAAACTCTCGCCCCCGTTGTGCGCAATCGCCTCCAGCATCGGGCACTCACGAAGCACCATCGAAAAATCGTTCAGCTCCGCATTCAGGATGTCGGCGTCCAGACTGCCCTCGCGCTCGCAGGCCCCGTACACATCCCACACCCCCAGCCCGTGCTCGCGCAACGCCGCCACCCGCTCCGTATACGCCATCGCCGGCAAAGGCAGCGCCCACAAGGCCCCCAGGATCTTCCAGAAATGGTTCTGCGGATGGCCGTAATACTGCTGCGCCCGCAACGACGCCACCCCGGGAAAACTGCCCAGCACCAACACCCGCGTGTTCGCGCTCAACACCGGCGCCAGCCCCTGCAGCCGGCTCATGCCAAAGCCCCCAGCCGCGGCAACGCCGCCAGGGCATTCGCGGTGCTCGCCACCATCAGATCCTCCACCGGCATGCCCCGCAACGCCGCCACCACCGCCCCGATGCGCGGCAACTCCACCGGGCTGTTGATGCCCTGCGCACGCCCGGCGGCACGCTCCGCCGCCGTCACGTACAACCACTGCGGCGGAATGTCCGGCGCATCGGTCTCCATCACCAGGGCCGACAAGGGCAGCTCGGCCGCGAGCCGGCGCAGCTGGCGCGCGGGCTCGAACGTGCACGCCCCCCCGAAGCCCAGCTTGAAACCCAGGTCGATGAAGGCCCGCGCCTGCTGCTCGCTGCCGTTGAAGGCATGGGCGATGCCGGCCACCGGCAACTCGCGCAGGTGCTTGAGCAGGCGGTCGGCACTGCGGCGCACGTGCACGATCACCGGCAGGCCGTGCTGGCGCGCCAACCGCAGTTGCGCACGGTAGAAGCGGTCCTGCCGCTCGCGCATCTCGGGGGTGCACAGCTCGGGCACGAAAAAATCCAGGCCGATTTCACCCACCGCCACCAGGCGGGGATCGTCGCGGTGTTCGGTGAGTGCGGCGCCCAGTGCGGTGAGGTCATCGTCCGACGCCTTGGGCACACACAGCGGGTGAATCCCCAGCGCATAGGCATCGCCCGAGCGGTGTGCGAGCTCGCGCACGGTGTCGAAGTTGAAGCGCGCCACGGCGGGAATGACGCAACGCCCCACGCCCTGCGCGGCCGCCTGCTCGCGCAGCTGGAAGGCAAGGGTGTGGTCGGCGCCGAACTCGGGCGCGTCCAGATGGCAGTGTGTGTCGATCCACATGGCGGTATAAGGGCCATTGTGCCGGCAAGTCTTTGGCACCCCGGCACGCTCACAAGAAGGCAAGAAAGGAAATCACCATGTCACACACCGCCCGCCTCACCTGGCTCACCGTTCCCGCCCTGCTGGCGCTCAGCGCCTGCGCCCTGCCGGGCGTGCCCGCCCCTGCGCCGCTGGTGGGCAGCGAATGGCAACTGGAAGACCTGGGTGGGCGCGGCGTGCTCGACCGTGTGCAGGCCACCATCGCGTTCCCCGAGGCCGGGCGCGTGGCCGGCAACAGCTCGTGCAACCGCTTCTTCGGCTCGTACACCCTGATGCAGGACCGCGTGGCCTTCGGCCAGCTTGGCGGCACGCGCATGGCCTGCCCCGAAGCGGTGAGCGACCAGGAAACGCGTTACCTGGACGCGCTGCAGAAGGCGCAGCGCCTGGAGGTTCAGGGCCGGACGATGCTGATGCACGTGCAGGGGCTGGACAAACCCCTGCGCTTTAGCAGAACCAAGCCCTAAGTCAGAACGCCTGCAGTCAACCGCAGCACGCGTGCACAACGCGCAGCCAGCGCTTCATCGTGCGTGACGACGATGAAGGCTGTGCCCTGGTCGCGGGCCAGTTCGAGCATGAGCTGGAACACGCCTTCGGCGGTGCTGCGGTCCAGGTTGCCGGTGGGCTCGTCGGCCAGCACGCAGGCCGGCTGCGTCACCAGCGCGCGCGCAATGGCCACGCGCTGGCGCTCGCCGCCGGACAGCTCGGCCGGCCGGTGGTGCAGGCGCTCGCCCAGGCCCACGCGCGTGAGCATCTGCTCGGCCTGCCGCGCCGCCTCGGCGCGCGGCAGACGGCGGATCCACAGCGGCATCGCCACGTTGTCGCGTGCGCTGAATTCGGGCAGCAGGTGGTGGAACTGGTAGACGAAGCCCAGGTGCCGGTTGCGCAGCGTGCCTTGTTGCGTGGCGCTCAGGCCCGAGAGGGTCTGCCCCATCAGCTGCACGCTGCCCGCCGTGGGCGCGTCCAGCCCGCCGAGCAGGTGCAGCAAGGTGCTCTTGCCCGAGCCCGAGGCGCCGACGATGGCCACGGTTTCGCCCGCGCGCACCGCGAGGTCCACACCCTTGAGCACGGTGACGTCGAGCCGGCCTTCGTGGAAGCGCTTGGTGAGGCCCTGGGCCTGCAGAACGGTGTCACTCATAGCGCAAGGCCTCGGCGGGGTTCACGCGGCTGGCGCGCCAGCTCGGGTAGATGGTGGCCAGGAAGGCCAGCACCAGCGAGATCACCGCGACCGGCACGATGTCGGTCTGCTGCGGGTCGCTGGGCATGCGGCTGATGAGGTAGATGTCTTGCGGCAGGAAGCTCGCGCCCAGCAGGCGTTCGAGCGCGGGCACCAGGGTGTCGATGTTGAAGGCCACGCCCAGGCCGAGCAGCAGGCCCGCGCCGGTGCCGATGATGCCGACCATGGCGCCCTGCACCATGAACACGCCCATGATGCTCTGCGGGCTCGCGCCCAGCGTGCGCAGGATGGCGATGTCGGCGCGCTTGTCGGTCACCGTCATCACCAGCGTGGACACGAGGTTGAACGCGGCCACCGCCACGATCAGCGTGAGGATGATGAACATCATGCGTTTCTCGAGCTGCACGGCCGCGAACCAGGTGCGGTTCTGGCGCGTCCAGTCGCGCACCAGCAGGCCGGGGTCCAGGTCGGCCGCGATGGACAGGGCCACCTCGCGCGCCTGGTGCAGGTTCTTGATCTTCACGCGCACGCCGGTCGGGCCCTCCACGCGGAAGATGCGCGCGGCGTCTTCCTGGTGCAGCAGGGCCAGGGCCGAGTCGTACTCGAAATGGCCCGAATCGAAGGTGCCCACCACCGTCATCTGGCGGATGCGAGGCACCACGCCGGCCGGGGTGACCTGGCCGCTGGGCGCGATCAGCGTGACGCTGTCGCCGGCGATCACGCCCAGGCTGCGCGCCAGTTCGCCGCCCAGGATGACGCCGAATTCACCGGGCACCAGGCGCGGCAGCATGGTGTCGGCCAGCTCCGCGGCCAGATCGGTCACCTTGGGTTCGAGCGCGGGGTCGATGCCGCGCACCAGCGCGCCCTTCATGTCCTCGCCGCGCGCGATCAGAGCCTGTGCCCCCACGAAAGGCGCGGCGCCCACCACTTCGGGGTGGCGCTCGATGCGGGCCAGCGTGTCGGCCAGGTTGGGAATCGCCTGGCCGCTGGGCTCGAACACCTCGATGTGGGAGAGCACGCCCAGCATGCGGTCGCGCACCTCCTTCTGGAAGCCGTTCATCACCGAGAGCACGATGATGAGCGCGGCCACCCCCAGCGCGATGCCCAGCATGGACACGCCCGAGATGAAGGAGATGAAGCCGTTGCGCCGGGTGGCGCGGCCGGCGCGGGTGTAGCGCCAGCCCAGGATGAGTTCGTAAGGGGTTTGCATGCAGTTGGAGGTGGGATGCAGCGGGCATTGTGGCATCCCCGACAATCGCAGCATGCCCGCCCCCCACCCGGCTTCTGAGCCGTCCTCTCACCTGCTGGTTCCTTTCGCCGGCGCGAGCGACCTCGCCTGCCGCGCCGCGCTGCCGGGTTTGCCCTTGCCCCAGCTCACCGCGCTGCTGGCCGAACTGGTGCCCGTCTACACCGACGCGGGCGACGACCACAGCCTGAGCCCGCCGCACGAGCGCGCGCTGGCGCAGGCCCTGGGCCTGGTGCGCGCCGACGGCTGCCCCTTCGGCGACGGTCTGATTCCCTGGGCCGCGATGGAAGACGCGCAACCCGACACAGCCCAGGCCTGGTTCACGCCCTGCCATTTCCAGGTCGGCATGGAACAGGTGACGCTGCTGCCCGGCGAGCAACTGGGCCTGAGCGACGATCACTCGCGCGCGCTGTTCGACGCGCTGGCACCGTACTGCGCCGAGGACGGCATTACCCTGAGCTACCAGTCGGCCACGCGCTGGCACGCCCGCGGCGAGCCGCTGCGCGGCATCGCCTGCGCCAGCCTGGACCGGGTGAGCGGCCGCTCGGTGGAGGCCTGGATGGCCGAGAGCGCGGCCAACCCGGCCGGCGGCCGCTTGCTCAAGCGCCTGCAAAGCGAGGCGCAGATGCTGTTCTACACGCACGCCGTGCACGATGCCCGCGAGGCCGCGCGGCTGCACCCGATCAACGGTTTCTGGGTCAGCGGTGCCGGTGCGCTGGACCGCCCGGCCACCCTTCAGCCGCCACCCACCCAGCCCGACGACCTGCGCCGGGCCGCCCTGCAGGCCGACTGGGCCGCATGGCAGCAAGCCTGGACCGCGCTCGATGCCGGGCCCATCGCCCAGTGGCGCGCGCGCGCGCAACGCGGCGAAGCGGTCACCCTCACTCTGTGCGGCGAACGCGGCGCACAGCGTTTCACGAATGCCCCCCGAAGCGCCGGCGCGCGCATTGGCCGCCTGATCAAGAACCTGCTGGGCCCCACCCCGGCCTGGAAGACGCTGGAAACCCTATGAAGATCATCACCCGCGACGTCCCTCCCCGTGCCGCCTGGGCGCTGGAGCAAAGCGGTCTGCACCCGCTGCTGGCGCGCCTGTTCGCCGCGCGCGGCATCACCAGCAAGGACGAGCTCGACGACGCGCTCGCTCGCCTGCTGCCGCCGTCCTCGATGCTCGGCGCCCAGGACGCCGCACGCGCCCTGGCCGACGCGATGGCGGCCCAGAAAAACATCTGCATCGTGGCCGACTACGACTGCGACGGCGCCACCGCCTGCGCGGTCGGTCTGCGCGGCCTGCGCCTGCTGGGCGCGCCCCTGGGCTTCGACCGGGTGAACTACCTGGTGCCCGACCGCGTGACGGACGGCTATGGCCTCACCCCCTCGATCGCGACACGCGTGAAGGCGCAAGGCGCCGACGTGCTGGTGACGGTGGACAACGGCATCGCCAGCGTGGACGGCGTGCGCGCCGCGCGCGAGCTGGGCCTGGCCGTGATCGTGACCGACCACCACCTGCCCGCGCTGAAGAACGGCGAGATCGCGCTGCCGCAGGACTGCATCATCGTCAACCCCAACCAGCCGGGCTGCCCCTTCGAGAGCAAGTCGATCGCGGGTGTGGGCGTGATGTTCTACGTGTTGCTGGCGCTGCGGGCCGAGCTGCGCGAGCGCGGCGTGTTCACGGCGCAGAACCAGCCCAAGATCGACACCTTGCTGCCGCTGGTGGCGCTGGGCACGGTGGCCGACGTGGTCAAGCTCGACGCCAACAACCGCCGCCTGGTGGCGCAGGGTTTGAAGCGGGTGCGCGCGGGCGCGATGCCGCCGGGCATGGTGGCGCTGTTCAACGCCGCCGCGCGCAAGCCGGCCGCCGCCACCGGTTTCGACTTCGGATTCGCCCTGGGCCCGCGCCTGAACGCGGCGGGCCGGCTGGCCGACATGACGCTGGGCATCGAATGCCTGACCACCGACGACGGCTTGCGCGCCGACGAGCTGGCGCGCACGCTGGACGGAATCAACCGCGAGCGCAAGGCGATCGAAGGCGATATGCGCGAGCAGGCCTTGCAGATGGCCGAGGAGATGTTCGACGAATCGGAGGAGCCGCCGCCTGCGCTGGTGGTGTTCGACCCCGATTTCCACGAGGGCGTGGTGGGTATCGTGGCCTCGCGGTTGAAGGACAAGCTGCACCGCCCCACTTTTGTGTTCGCGGCCAGCGGTGCCGAGGGCAAGGAGCACGAGCTCAAGGGCTCGGGCCGCTCGATCGCGGGTTTTCATCTGCGCGATGCGCTCGATCTGGTGGCCAAGCGGCACCCGGGGGTGTTGCTGCGGTTCGGCGGCCATGCGATGGCGGCGGGCTGCACGATCGATGAAGAGCAGTTGGAGACTTTCGAGGCGGCTTTGCAGCAGGTGGCGCACGAGTGGCTGGACGCCGCGACGCTGCAGCGCCGCATGGAGGCGGACGGCCCGCTCGACACGAAGTACCGGCGCGCGGATCTGGTGGACACGCTGCACCAGGAGGTGTGGGGCCAGGGTTTTGCGCCCCCGGTGTTCTGCGAGGAGGTGGTGGTGGTGTCGCAGCGCCTCGTGGGCGAGAAGCACCTGGCGTTGAAGCTCAAGCACCAGGGCGAGCCGGTGGACGGCATCTGGTTCGGCCACACGGAACCATTGCCGGCGCGGGTGAAGATCGCGTTCCGGCTGGATGCGGATGAGTGGCAGGGGCAGCGGCGCGTCCGGTTTCTGGTGGAGGCGGCTGAGATCTGAGGTTCTCTTCGTTCGTTGCACCTCGCGGGCTGCGAGGGCGTGGGCGCTCTGCTCCGCGGGTGTCCCCCGGCGGCTGGTGCCGCCTCCTCCTTTACCCCGCTGCGCAGAGCGCCCACACCCTCGCACCAGTGGCGTCAGGGAGCGACATCCAATCCTCCGCACGCCAGGGAGGTCGCCGGTGGTTGGGGTGATCGCCGCAGCGAAGTAAAGGAGGAGACGGCCGCAGGCCGTCGGGGGACATGAGCGGAGGCGATCACCCCAGCCGCCGGCGACCGGAGCAACGCCAACGAGCCAAAAACTCAGCTCATGAGAGCTTCACGAACCGCAGCCAATTGACGGCGAGAAACGGCCAGACGTTCCTCGACCCCATCGAGCCGCACCATCCAGCCCTCGCCCTCGACCGGGTCGTTGTGCTTCTCAACGGCGCGAACCGCCCGGCGTGACACCAGCGCATTGCGGTGCACCCGCACGAACAGGTGGGCATAGCGCTGTTCCAGATCGCTCAAAGCGCCGTCAAAGATGTGTTCCTTGTCCGCCGTGCGCACCGTGATGTACTTCAATTCGGCCTTCAGGTAGATCACGTCGGCCAGCGCCACCCGCTCGCTGCGGCCCCGCTCCTGGATGATCAGGCTCTCGGGCAAACCACCTTCCTGAGCCCCTTCACCCGCGCTGCGCTGCTTCATCACCTTCTGCAGCGCCTGCTGCAGGCGCTCGCGCCGCACCGGCTTGGTGAGGTAATCCACCGCCTCCAGCTCGAACGCATGCACCGCATGCTCGGCATACGCTGTCACGAACACGATTGCCGGCGGTGCCGCCATCTGCCGCAGCGTGCTCGCCAGGGCCATGCCGTCCACGCCGGGCATGTGGATGTCCAGCATCACCAGGTCACAGCCCGTGCGCTGGATCTGCTCCATCGCCTGCACCGCGTTCGACGCCTCACCCACCACATCGGCCCGTGGCTCGGTGCATTCGCCCAACAGCGTGCGCAGCCGGGATCGCGCCAGCGCTTCATCGTCAACGATCAGTACCTTCAGTGCCATGTCACGCTCCGTTGCCAGAACCGGTTGGGTGGTTCATTCAAACCCCGCTTATACCGGTATTTCAAGTCTCACCTGAAACACGCCATTCACCAAGGCGCTCTGAAAGCGCCCTTGTACATCATGCAACAGCGTCAGGCGCTGGCGCACATTGTCCAGTGCCAGACCGTTGCCCGGCCGCCCGCTGCCCGCCGGCACCGTGTTGGTGACCTTGATCACCACCACACTGCCCCGGCGCTGGGTGCTGATGCGCACCACCGCGCCGCTGGCGCTGGGCTCCACCCCGTGCTTGACCGCATTCTCCACCAGCGGCTGCAGGATCAGGGGCGGCAATTTGGCCTTGGAGGCCGCCTCGTCCACGCTCCACTCCACCTTCAGCCGCTCGCCGAACCGCACCTGCTCGATCGCCAGGTAGTGCTCGGCCAGCTCCAGCTCCTGCCAGAGCGGCACGGCCTCCTTGGCATCGGCCAGGGCGTGGCGGAACAGCTCGCTCAGGTCTTCCAGCAGGTTCTCGGCTTTGGCCGGCTCCTCGCGCACCAGCGCGATCGCGCTGTTGAGGGTGTTGAACAGGAAATGGGGGCGGATGCGGGCCTGGAGTTCGGCCAGGCGCGCCGTGGCCCCCGCCGGGCCGCGTGCCTTGGAGCGCCACATCAGCGCGGCCACCAACACGGCAGAAACCAGCGCGCCCGAGGCCGCACTCGCCAGCCAGGGCGAGGGCTCCGCCAGCCCCATCCAGACCAGCAGGCCGCAGCCGTAGAGCCCGGACAAGGCGCCGAACCCGATCGCCGCCGCCCATTGGCCGGGCATCGGCAGCAGGCCCAGCTGGCGCTTGAGGCCGCACACGGTCAGCAACCAGGCCAGCACGGCGGGCAGGGCTGCCCCGGTGTAGATGGCCAGTTGCGTGATCCACGCCACGAAGGTCTGGGCGCCGAACAGGGCCGCCACCGACACGATCGCCTGCACGAACAGCACCGCCCGCAGCACCGTGCCGACCTGGCAGGTGTCGAACACCTGCACCCGAACCCGCAGGTCTTCCGGCATCTCCGCGATCGGGCGCGCGCCCGCGGCATGGGCCAGTTCCTGGAAGCTCGATAAAATTCTGGAATCTTTCATGGGAAGCACATCCGTCTTCGGGTCGGCCCCGTGAGGGCCTCTACAGGGGTCTTCCGCGCCTTCAACCGGCCCGGGCCCAATGCCCCAAGCCCCATCCCTGGCGCACTTCCGCTCCTTTCTGTCTTTTTCATCCAGCCGCTGGCAACACCATGTCCACCAACCAACTCGACAAAAAATCCGAAGCCTGGTCCGCCCTATTCTCGGAGCCCATGAGCGAGTTGGTCAAGCGCTATACCGCCAGCGTCTTCTTTGACAAGCGCCTGTGGCAAGCCGACATCACCGGCAGCCTCGCCCACGCCGAGATGCTGGCGCACCAGGCCATCATCGGCACCGCCGACCTGGAGGCCATCCAGCGTGGCATGGGCCAGATCACGGCCGAGATCGAGTCCGGCGAGTTCGAGTGGAAGCTCGACCTGGAAGACGTGCACCTCAACATCGAGGCCCGCCTGACCCAGCTGGTGGGCGACGCCGGCAAGCGCCTGCACACCGGCCGCAGCCGCAACGACCAGGTCGCCACCGACGTGCGCCTGTGGCTGCGCGGCGAGATCGACCTGATCGTCCCGCTGCTCAACGAGCTGCAGACCGCGCTGGTGGCGGTGGCCGAGAAGAACGTGGACGTGATCCTGCCCGGCTTCACCCACCTGCAGGTCGCGCAGCCGGTGAGCTTCGCGCACCACCTGCTGGCCTATGTGGAAATGTTCTCGCGCGACGCCGAGCGCTTCGCCGACGTGCGCCGCCGCACCAACCGCCTGCCGCTGGGCAGCGCCGCGCTGGCCGGCACCACCTACCCGCTGGACCGCGAGCGCGTGGCACGCACCCTGGGCATGGTGGACGAGCGCGGCGAGCCGCAGGTGTGCCAGAACAGCCTGGACGGCGTGAGCGACCGCGACTTCGCGATCGAGTTCACCGCCGCGGCCAGCCTGTGCATGGTGCACATCAGCCGCTTCAGCGAGGAACTCATTCTCTGGATGAGCCAGAACTTCGGCTTCGTGAAGATCGCCGACCGCTTCACCACCGGCAGTTCCATCATGCCGCAGAAGAAGAACCCCGACGTGCCCGAGCTCGCGCGCGGCAAGACCGGCCGCGTGGTCGGCCACCTGATGGGCCTGATCACCCTCATGAAGGGCCAGCCCCTGGCCTACAACAAGGACAACCAGGAAGACAAGGAACCCTTGTTCGACACCGTGGACACGCTCAAGGACACGCTGCGCATCTTCGGCGAGATGGTGGGCGGTCAGCTCAACCCGGCCACCGGCACCAAGGAAGGCGGCATCACCGTCAACGCCGTGGCCATGGAAGAGGCCGCCAAGAAGGGCTACGCCACGGCAACCGACCTGGCCGACTACCTGGTGAAGAAGGGCCTGCCCTTCCGCGACGCGCACGAAACGGTGGCGCACGCGGTCAAGGCCGCCGTGTCGCACAACTGCGATCTGTCCGAGCTGCCGCTGACCGTGCTGCAGGGCTTCAACGCCTCGATCGAGAAAGACGTGTACGAGTGCCTGAGCCTGCGCGGCAGCCTGAACGCGCGCAACACCCTGGGCGGCACCGCGCCGGCCCAGGTGCTGGCGCAGATCGCGCGCCACCGCAAGCGCCTGGGCTGAGGCCCCCGAAGAGCGGCGAGGTTTCCGCTACCCTTGGCGTCTGCCATGGAGGAAGCCTTGAAGAACAACATCCCGCTCCGCCTTGCCGCCGCCACCGCGTGGCTGGCCATCGCCCTGCCCGCGTCTGCGCTGCAGATCACCAGCGTCTCACCCCAGGGCGAAGTGGCCCGGGTGCGCCAGGTGGTGATCAAGTTCAACGACAGCGCCGTCAACTTCGGCGACGCCAAGGCCCCCGCGCCCGTGTCGCTGAGCTGCAGCGACGCCCAGGCCACCCGGGGCAACGGCCGCTGGACCGGCGACCGCGAATGGGCCTTCGATTTCGAGAACGACCTGCCGCCCGGCGTGAACTGCACGGTGCAGGTGAAAAGCGGGTTCAAATCGCCCAAGGGCGCGGAGCTGGCCGTCACCCGCAGCAGCTTCAACACCGGTGGCCCCTTCGTGCAGCAGGTGCGCCCGGGCCCCTCGTCGCGCATTGACGAAGAACAGCACTTTGTCCTGCGGCTCAACGGCGCGGCGACGCCGGCCAGCCTGCAGTCCCATCTGTGGTGCGCGGTCGAGGGCCTGGGCGAGCGGGTGCCGGTCCGGCTCATCGAGGGCAAGGACCGCAGCGAGCTGCTGAAAGCCAACGGCTGGGACAAGCTGGCGGACAAGGAGCCGCAGCGCTATGTGACGCTCTCGTGCAACCGCCGCTTCACGCCGGACACCAAGGTCTCCCTGGTGTACGGCAAGGGCGTGGCCACGCCCTCGGGCATCGCGAACACCGTGGAGAAGCGCTTCGACTTCCAGGTGCGCGAGGCCTTGACGGTCGGCTTCAGCTGCGAGCGCGAAAACGCCCAGGCCGCCTGCCTGCCGATCCGGCCGATGACGCTCAACTTCAGCGCACCCGTGCCGCGCAAGCAGGCCGAGGGCATCCGCCTGAAGTCGGCCCAGCAGACGCACAAGCCGGTGTTTGAAGAGGAGAACGCCGACGGCGACAGCGTGGTCACCGAGCTCACGTTCAAGCCGCCCTTCGCCGAACAGGCGGCGTTCACCGTCGAGCTGCCGAAGAACTTCAAGGACGATGCCGGCCGCACGCCGGCCAACGCCGACAGTTTCCCGCTGCCGGTGGCCACCGGCGCCATGCCCCCGCTGGCCAAGTTCGCCGCCTCGCCCTTCGGCATCGTCGAGCGTTTCGCCGAACCCGGCGGCACCCCACTGCTGCCCGTGACCCTGCGCAACGTGGAGGCCGCGCTCCAGGTGCAGGGCCTCAGCCCCGGTCAGGTGAACGACCTGCAGCCCACAACCGACGCGGAGATCATTGCCTGGTTCCGCAAGCTGCAGCGCTACGACCAGTTCAACGTCTCGCGCAAGCTGGCGCAGGCCGACACGGTGGGCCCGCTGCCCAAGGTGCTGGAAGACCGGGACAAGCGCTGGGTCGAGTCGCGCGCGGTGTCGCTGCTCAAGGGCCAGGCCGGCGTGAAAGCGATGGAGCTGCCCCGGCCTGCCACCAACGACCCGCGCCCCTTCGAGGTGGTCGGCATTCCGCTCACGCCGGGCTTCCATGTGGTGGAGATCGCATCCCCCGCGCTGGGCGGTGCCCTGCTGGACGCGCGCTACGGCGGCACGCGCACGATGTACGTGCGCACCTCCGCGCTGGTGACCAACCTGGGCGTGCATTTCAAGCTGGGCCGCGAAAACGCGCTGGCCTGGGTGACCACGCTGGACAAGGGCAAGCCCGCCGCCGGCGCCCGGGTGCGCGTGTCCGACTGCGCGGGCAAGGAAGTCGCCACCGGCACCACCAACGCCCAGGGCGTGGTCGAATTCAAGGACGTGCCGCCGCAAGCACCCCGCTGCAACAGCGGGGACGGTGAAAGCACGCAGGCCTATTTCGTCAGCGCGCGGCTCAAGGACGGCGCCACCGAAGACATGGCCTTCACCTGGAGCGACTGGTACCGGGGCATCGAACCCTGGCGCTTCAACGTGCCGACCAGCCGCGATCCGCGCCCGGACGCGCGCGCCCACACGGTGTTCGACCGCACGCTGCTGCGCGCGGGCGAGACGGTGTCGATGAAGCACCTGATCCGCACCGAAACCAGCCAGGGCTTCGGCCTGCCGGAAACCCTGCCCGACACCCTGGTGATCACGCACACCGGCAGCGGCCAGCAGTTCACGCAGCCCGTGGCCTGGCGCAAGACGGCCACGGGCGGCCAGAGCGCGGAAAACAGCTTTGCCGTGCCCGCCAGCGCCAAGCTGGGCAACTACGAGGTCACGCTCAAAAGCGCCGACGAGCGCCAGCGCCAGTACAGCAGCGGCGAGTTCCGCGTGGAAGAGTTCCGGCTGCCGGTGTTTGAAGGCCGCATCGCGCCGCAGGCGAGCCAGGCGCTGGTCAACGTGAAGGCCGTGCCCACCCAGCTGCAGGTCAGCTACGTGTCGGGCGGTGGCGCGGCCAACCTGCCGGTGCGCGTGTCGGCCTCGGTGCGCGACAAGTTCCTGAGCTTCCGCGACTTCGACGGCTTCAGCTTCCAGCCGCCCCGAGCGGACGGCGCGCAGGGGAATCAAGACGGCGAGGAAGAAGCCGCCGCCTCGCAGGACCAGCGCGTCATCGCCGACAAGCTGCCCGTCACGCTGGATCGCAACGGCGCGGGCGCGCTCACCATCGAGCAGGTGCCCACCGCCCCTCAGCCGCAGGAACTGCTGCTGGAGGCCACCTACGCCGACCCGAACGGCGAGGTGCAGACGCTGCGCAGCGTGTCCACCGTCTGGCCGGCCAGCGTGGTGGCGGGCATCAAGACCGAAGGCTGGGTGTCGGCCAGCCAGAAGATCAAGTTCCAGGCGCTGGCGCTGGACCTGGCGGGCAAGCCCGCGGCCCAGGTCGCGCTGAGCGTGAAGGCCGTGGCCCACATCACCACCACCAGCCGCAAGCGCATGGTGGGCGGCTTCTACACCTACGACAACCAGACGCAGACCAAGGACCTGGGCACGGTCTGCAGCGGCCAGAGCGACGCGCGCGGCCTGCTGCTGTGCGAAACCAGGCTCGGCGAACCGGGCGAGGTGGAACTGATCGTGACCGCCCAGGACGCGGCCGGCCTGAGCATCCAGGCCGCCAGCTCGGTGTGGGTCACGCGCCAGGGCGAGCTGTGGTTCGGCGGCGAGAACCACGACCGCATCGACCTGCTGCCCGAGAAGAAGAACTACCAGCCCGGCGAAACCGCGAAGTTCCAGGTGCGCATGCCGTTCCGCTTCGCCACCGCGCTGCTGACGGTGGAGCGCGAAGGCATCCTCGAGTCGCAGGTGGTGCAGCTCAACGGGCAGGACCCGACGGTGCAGCTGAAGATCCAGGAAGGCTGGGGCCCCAATGTGTACGTGAGCGTGCTGGCCCTGCGCGGCCGGCTGCGCGAGGTGCCCTGGTACTCGTTCTTCACCTGGGGCTACAAGGCGCCGCGCGAGTGGTGGACCTCCTTCTGGCACGAGGGCCGCGAGTACGTGGCGCCGACCGCGCTGGTGGACCTGAGCAAGCCGGCGTTCCGCCTGGGCCTGGCCGAGATCCGCGTCGGCACGCGGGCGCACCAGCTCGACGTGAGCGTCAAGGCCGACCAGGAAACCTACCCGGTGCGCGGGCAGGCCAAGGTGACGATCACCGCGAAGCTGCCCAACGGCCAGCCGGCGGCGAACGCCGAAGTGGCGCTCGCAGCCGTGGACCAGGCCCTGCTGGAGCTCATGCCCAACCGCAGCTGGAACCTGCTCGACGCCATGCTGCAGCAGCGCGCCTGGGGCGTGGAGACGTCCACCGCGCAGATGGAAATCATTGGCCGGCGGCACTACGGCCGCAAGGCGGTGCCGGCTGGCGGCGGCGGCGGCAAGAGCGGTGCGCGCGAACTGCTCGACACCCTGCTGCTGTGGAACCCCAAGGTGACGCTGGACGCGAAGGGCCAGGCCGTGGTGACGGTGCCGCTCAACGACGCGCTCACCACCTTCCAGATCGTCGCCGTGGCCGACCTGGGCACCGGCCTCTTCGGCACCGGGCAGACCAGCGTGCGCGCCACGCAGGACCTGCAGATCATCAGCGGCCTGCCGCCGCTGGTGCGCGAGGACGACCAGTTCCGCGCGCAGCTCACGCTGCGCAACACCACGCAGAAGGCCATGAAGGTGGCCGTGTCACCGCGCGCCACGCTGCTCGAACTCGCGCCGCAGACGGTGGACATCCCGGCGGGTGAGGCGCGCGAGGTCGCGTGGACGGTGACCGCGCCCGCGCAGCTCGCGCAGACGCGCGCCGAGGCCATCCTGTGGGAGATCGAGGCGAAGGACACGCTGGGCGGCGCGAAGGACGCGCTCAAGGCCCGGCAACGCATCGTGCCCGCCGTGCCGCTGACGGTGCAGCAGGCCACGCTGGTGCAGGTCGATGGGGCGTTCCACCTCGACGTCAACCCGCCGGCCGGCGCGCTGCCGGGCCGGGGCGGCCTGAAGCTCGCGCTGCAGCCGAAACTGGCCGAAGGCCTGCCCGGCGTGCGCGACTGGTTCGCCAACTACCCCTTCGTCTGCCTGGAGCAGAAGACCAGCAAGGCCGTGGGCCTGCGCGACGCCAAACTCTGGCAGGGCGTGGTGGCGCAGTTGCCCAACTACCTCGACGCCGACGGCCTGGCCAGCTACTTCCCGCCGCGCGAAGGCGACGCCAACCGCGGCAGCGACACGCTCACCGCCTACCTGCTGGCGGCCACGCACGAGGCCTCGGCGCTCGACCCGGCCTTCGGCCTGCCCGACGAGGTGCGCGCGCCGATGGAGCGCGGCCTGATCGCGTTCGTCGAAGGCCGCATCTCACGCGAGTTCTGGAGCCCGCGCAAGGACCTGGACGTGCGCAAGCTAGCCGCCATCGAGGCCCTCTCGCGCTACGGCAAGGCGCGCGGCCGCATGCTGGGCAGCGTCACCCTCGCGCCCAACCAGTGGCCCACCGGCGCGGTGATCGACTGGGTCAACATCCTCCAGCGCGTGAGCGATGTGCCGCAGCGCGAGCAGCGCCTGGCCGAAGCCATGCAGGTGCTGCGCGCGCGCCTGAGCTTCCAGGGCACCAAGCTCGTGTTCAGCACCGAGCAGGACGACTACTGGTGGTGGCTCATGGCCAACGGCGACGTGAACACCGCGCGCCTGATGCTCACCGTCATGAACGACCCGGCATGGCAGGACGACATGGGCCGGCTGGCCAGCGGCTTCATCGGCCGCCAGCAGAGCGGCGCCTGGCACACGACCACGGCCAACCTCTGGGGCGGTCTGGCCCTGGAGAAGTTCTCGGCCAGATTCGAGGCGACACCTGTCGCGGGCACGACGCGCGCCACCCTGGGCGCGGGCAGCGCCGCGGTCGACTGGGCCAAGGTCGAGCGCGTGAAGACCAGCGATGCGCTGGGCGCACCGAACCAGACGACCTGGTTCGGCGCCCCCGCCGGCCCGGGCAACCTGAAGAACAACACCGGCTTCCTGCCCTGGCCGGCCGACGGCGGCAAGGGCGCGCTGAGCGTGGCCCACCAGGGCAGCGGCAAGCCCTGGCTCACGCTGCAGTCCCTCGCCGCCGTCCCGCTCAAGGCGCCGTTCAGCGCTGGCTACACCATCAAGAAGAGCATCACGCCGGTGGAGCAGGCCGTGAGCGGCACGCACACGCGCGGCGACGTGTGGCGCGTGGCGCTGGAAATCAACGCCGCCACCGACATGACCTGGGTGGTGGTCACCGACCCGATCCCGGGCGGTGCGACCATCCTCGGCGGCGGGCTGGGGCGCGATTCGCAGATCGCCACCTCGGGCCAGAAGAGCCCGACCGGCAACGCCTGGCCGGCCTTCGAGGAACGCAGCTTCGAGGCCTACCGCAGCTACTACGAGTACGTGCCCAAGGGTGTGTTCAAGATGGAATACACGGTGCGCCTGAACAACGTCGGCGAGTTCTCGCTGCCGCCCAGCCGCGTGGAGGCGATGTACGCGCCCGAGGTGTTCGGCGAGACACCGAATGCCCGCGTGAAGGTGGAGGCCGTGCGGTGAACCTGCACCACGCGCTCGCGGCACTGGCGCTCGGCCTGGGCCTGGCGCTGCCCGCGCAGGCCCTGCCCGGCTTCGCCGAAGTCCGCGCGGACTGGCGCTCGTCCGACGCGCGCGTGCTCGACCGCCAGGGCGAACTGCTGCAGCGCGTGCGCATCGACCACCAGGTGCGCCGGGGCGAGTGGATCGCGCTGGCCGACGTGTCGCCCGCGCTGCGCACGGCCCTGGTGCTGAGCGAGGACCAGCGCTTCTACGAGCACAGCGGCGTGGACTGGCGCGCCGTCTCGGCCGCGGCCTGGAGCAACCTCTGGAACAGCCGCACGCGCGGCGCGTCCACCATCACCATGCAGCTGGCCGCGCTGCTGGACGAACCCGGCGGCGACCTTCAGCGCGGCGCGGGTGGGCGCCGCCTGACGCAGAAGCTCGGCCAGGCGGTGGCCGCGCAGCAGCTGGAGCGGCGCTGGCGCAAGGACCAGATCCTGGAGGCCTACCTCAACCTGGTGCCGTTCCGGGGCGAGCTGGTCGGCATCGATGCGCTCTCGCGCACGCTGTTCGGCAAGGCCGCCCACGGCCTGGACGAGCGCGAGGCCGCCGTGGCCGCGGCCCTGGTGCGCGCGCCCAACGCGAAGCCCTCGCAGGTCGCGCAACGCGCCTGTGGCGTGCTCCAGCTCATGCAGGCCGGCACGCCAGTGGATTGCAGCGAGCTGCGCATCCTGACCGACATCGCCCTGCCCACCCGGGAGTTTGCCGCCAGCGAGGGCATCGCGCCCCACCATGCGCGGCAGGTGCTCGCGGCTGGCCCGGCGCAGACGGTGCGCTCCACCGTGTCCGCCCCGCTGCAGCGCTTCGCCGTGCAGACGCTGCAGCGCCACCTGCGCGAGCTCAAGGGCCGCAACGTGCAGGACGGCGCGCTGGTCGTGCTCGACAACGCCAGCGGCGAGGTGCTGGCCTGGGTCGGCTCGTCGGGCGAGCTGAGCGCCGCGTCGGAGGTGGACGGCGTGACGGCGCTGCGCCAGCCCGGCTCCACGCTCAAGCCCTTCCTCTACGCCCAGGCCATCGCGGAGCGGCGCATGACGGCGGCGTCCCTGCTGGAGGACTCGCCCGCCGCCATTCCCACCACCAGTGGCCTCTACATCCCGCAGAACTACGACCGCCGCTTCAAGGGCTGGGTCTCCGCGCGCACCGCGCTGGCGGCCTCGCTCAACGTGCCGGCGGTGCGCACGCTGGTCATGGTCTCGCCCGACGCCTTTCACCACCAGCTCGGCGCGCTCGGCCTGCCCCTGCGCGAGCCCGCCGGCTACTACGGCTACAGCCTGGCCCTGGGCAGCGCCGAAGTGCCGCTGCTCTCGCTGACCAACGCCTTCCGCACCCTCGCCAACGGCGGGCGCTACGGCCCCGTGGGCTCGCCGCCGCAGGCCACGCCGGCCATCGACCCGCGCGCGGCCTTCATCGTCGGCGACATCCTGAGCGACGCCAACGCCCGGGCCCGCACCTTCGGCACGGACAGCCTCCTCGCCACGCGCTTCTGGACCGCCGTGAAGACCGGCACCAGCAAAGACATGCGCGACAACTGGGCGGTGGGCTGGTCCGAGCGTTACACCGTCGGCGTGTGGGTGGGCAACGCCGGCGGCGCGCCGATGTGGGACGTGAGCGGCACCAGCGGCGCGGCGCCCGTCTGGGCCACCGTCATGCAGCACCTGCACGCCCGCACGCCCAGCCGCGCGCCGCCGCCGCCGGCCGGCCTGGTGCAGGCGCGCGCCTCGTTCGAGGGCGGCGCAGGCGCGCGGCCGCTGGAAGCGGCTCGCAGCGAGTGGTTCCTCGCCGGGACAGAGCAGGCCCGCTTCGCGATGGACACGCCGGCCCCGGCGAGGGCGCCGGGCAGCGCGCTGCGCATCCGCAGCCCGGCCCCCGGCACCATCGTCGCGCTGGACCCGGACATTCCCCCCAACCGCCAGCGCCTGAGCTTCGTCGCCAGCGGCGCGGGCGGCCGCTGGCGCCTGGATGGCAAGCCCGTGGGCCAGGGCACCCAGCTGCAGTGGCTGCCCTGGCCGGGCCGCCACGTGATGCAACTCACCGATGCGCGCGGCACCGTGCTGGACGAGGTGCGCTTCGAGGTGCGCGGCGCCGGCGTGAGAGAAAACCATGCAAGAAACCATTGACCTGAGCACCCTGCGCGTCGTGGTGGCCGCGGCCGACCTCGGCTCCATCAGCGCCGCCAGCGAACGCCTGCAGCTGGCCGTGGCCGCCGCCAGCTCGCGCATCACGGCGCTCGAAGAATCGCTCGGCTTCCGGGTGTTCGAGCGCTCGTCGCGCGGCGTGCAGCTCACCCCGGCCGGGCAGATGCTGGTGCAGCGCAGCCGCGCGCTGCTGACCGATGCCGACCGGCTGGCGCTGCACCTGCGCGGCTACAGCGAGGGCCTGCAAGGCCATGTGCGCGTGCTGGCCAACACCTCGGCCCTGCTGGAGGTGCTGCCGCAGCGCCTGGAGCAGTTCATGAAAGCGCACCCGCTGATCCGCATCGACCTGGAAGAGCGCGGCAGCCCCGAGATCCCTCTCGCGCTGATCGAAGGGCGCGCCGACTTCGGTGTGGTGGACCTGCCCGTGCCGCCCGCCGGCCTGGCCTTCACGCCCTTCTTCAGCGACACCCTGGTGCTGCTCACGCCGCGCTCGCACCGGTTGGCAACGCGCCGCCGGCTGCGCCTGGCCGACGCGCTGGACGAGCCCTTCATCACGCTCACCGACGGCACCGCCCTGTCCAACCGCCTGCTCGCCTCGGCCGCCGACGCGGGCAAGCCGCTGCACGTGCGCATGCGCATGCGCGGCTTCGACGCCGTGTGCCGCATGGTGGCCGCCGGCCTGGGCGTGGGCGTGCTGCCGCTGGAAGCGATCGCGCCACAGCTGGCGCACCTGCCGCTGGCGGCGGTGCCGCTGTCCGACCCCTGGGCGCGGCGCACCCACCACATCGCCACCCGCACCGATGCGCCGCCGGCGCCGGCCGCGCTCACGCTGATCAAGGCATTGACCGCCTGACGGGGCTTTCGCGAAACGCGAAAGCCGCCTTTGCCGCACGCCATTGCGGCCCACACGGGGCCGTTCCTACACTGGCCCCCAGACCCCACAACACCAAGCGCCGCCACCCCGGCCGCGCCGGAGACTTTATGAAAATCGCCCGCGTCAGCGCCACGCCGCTGAACCTGCCCGTCACCGTGCAATCCCCCAGCCGCAGCCAGACCACCAGCCTCTCGGTCTGCCTCGTCACCATCGAGACCGACACCGGCCTCATCGGCACCGGCATGACCGCCATCACCGAGGAAGAGGTGATCGGCAGCATCGTCAACGACATCGCCGCGCACCACCTGGTGGGCATGGACCCGATGCGCCACGAGCAGATCTGGGAGCGCCTCTACTGGCTGCTCACGCCGCGCGGCCAGTCGGGCTACGCCAGCCACGCCATCGCCGCCATCGACCTCGCGCTGTGGGACATCAAAGGCCAGGCGCTGGGCGAACCCTGCTGGCGCCTGCTGGGCGGCGCGCGCGCCGAGGTGCCGGTGTACGCCACCTTCGGCTTCAACTTCTTCGACCGCGACGAGCTCGCAGCCGCCGCGCGCGAGTGGGTGGGCCGCGGCTTCTCGCGCCTGAAGATGACGGTGGGCCACCACGCGCTGCAGCGGCGCGACGAGCCCCGGCCGCTGGACCAGGTGATCACTGAGGACGTGCAGCGCATCCGCGCGGTGCGCGAGGCGGTCGGGCCGGACGTGCAGATCTACATCGACGCCAACTGCAGCCTCGACTACTTCCACGCCCTGTCCCTGGCGAAGAAGGTCGAGCCCTACGACATCAGCTTCTTCGAGGAGCCGGTGTCGCAGAACGACATTCCCAACCTGGCCAAGCTTCGCGCCAAGACCTCGATCCCGCTGGCCGCCGGTCAGAACGAGGGCCTGGCCTCGCGCTTTCGCGACATGCTGGTCGCGCAGGCGGTGGACGTGGTGCAGCCCAACGCCTGCATCAGCGGCGGTTTCACGCAATGCAGCCGCATCGCGGGCATGGCCTCGGCCTTCAACACGCGCTTCGCCAACGGCGGCGCCTGGCCGCACCACAACATGCACCTGCACGCCGGCCTGGCCAACGGCTCGCTGGTGGAATACCACTCGGTGGCCGTGCAGTGCTGCGAGCTGGTCTTCGACGACCTGCCCAAACCCGAACGCGGCGTGCTGCGCCTGCCCGAGACACCGGGCCTGGGCTTCAAGCCCAACCCCGAGCGGCTGGCGGAGCTCGCCAAGCGGCCCGGCTCACGCGGCGCCGGCAAGGCCTGAAAAAAGATTCCCCACGATAAAAACGGAGACAAAGACATGCAGACAACCCCCACACGCTTCACGACGGGCCGGCGGTCCGCGCTGATCCTGGCGCTGGCCGCCACCCTGGGCGGCGGCGCCTGGGCGCAGGCCTGGCCCAGCAAACCGGTGCGCCTGCTGGTCGGCTACTCGGCAGGCGGTGGCGTCGACGCCATGGCCCGCCTGATCGCGCCGCGCCTATCCACCCTGCTGGGCCAGCAGGTGGTGGTGGACAACCGCACCGGCGCAGCCGGCCTGATCGCGGGTGACGCGGTGGCGCGCGCCGCGCCCGACGGCTACACCCTGATGCTGGGCGACAGCTCGCTGCTGATCGCGCAGCACCTGCAGCCGCGCATGAGCTTCGATCCCATCAAGGCCTTCACGCCGGTGGCCGGCGTGTTCACCCTGCCGCTGGTGATCGTGGCCAACAACGAGGTGCCCGCCAAGACGCCGGCCGAGTTCGTGAAGCTGCTCAAGGACAACCCCGGCCGCTACGCCTACGCGACCTCGGGCGTGGGCACGGTGCACCACCTGGGCTTCGAGATGCTCAAGGGCCAGGCGCGCAGCTTCGTCGTCCACATCCCTTACCGGGGCGCGTCGCAGATCGTGCCCGATGTGATGAGCGGCCAGGTGCCCTTCGGCGTGGTGAGCGCGACCTCGGCGATCGCCCAGGCCAAGGCGGGCAAGCTGCGCGCGGTGGCGGTGATGAACCCGGTGAAGCTGGCCGGCGCCGAAGACATCGCGCCGCTCTCCGACGCCCTGCCCGGCTTCTCCGCCGTGCCGCGCCTGTACGTGTTGGCACCGGCAGGCACCCCCGCGCCCATCGTGGAGCGGCTGAGCGACTCGCTGCGCACCGTGATGGAAGCGCCGGACATCGCGCAGATCGCCGCCCAGCAAGGCGCCGTGCCGGCCTACATGCCGGCCGGCCCGCTGGCCGCCGACATCGTGCGCGAGTCGGCCGAATGGGGCAAGGTCATCCGCGAGCAGAAGATCACCGCGCAATGAGCCCAGGATTCAGGTGCAGGGATCGGGCTGAGGCACCTCGGTGCAGCGCCGATAGGCCTCGGCCTTGAGGCCGCCGCCGACCACGCGGTACTGGTCGAAGCACGCGGCGCTGGCCAGGTACCGGTGCCAGCGCGCCTCGCAGGCGCTGGTGCCCGGCGGCAGCGGCGCGTCGGCCGGCACGGCCCGGGCCCGGTGCTGCGGCGGCACCTGGGTGCCATAGACCCACTGGCCGCGTTCGTCGACCCAGCGGAACACGTCGGCGGCCAGGGCCGCGCCGGGCAGTGCGAGGGCCAAAACCAGGGCCAGGGTGTTCAGCTTCATGCCGATGGGACTCCGGCGACCCGCGCGCGGTTCCGCCGTCCGTCCCCCCGGCGCCGCTGCATCGCAGCAAAAATTTCACAGGGGTCCGCCCCGCTTTCACACGCCTTTTGCAGGGTGCGCGGCTAACATGCCACGTCACCCAAAACACCGGAGACTTCCGAGATGACCGTCATCACCAACGTGGAGGACCTGCGCGTCCTGGCCCAGCGGCGCGTGCCCCGCATGTTCTACGACTACGCCGACAGCGGCTCGTGGACCGAAGGCACCTACCGCGCCAACAACGCCGACTTCCAGAAGATCAAGCTGCGCCAGCGCGTGGCGGTGAACATGGAGAACCGCAGCACGCGCAGCACCATGGTCGGCCAGGAAGTGGCCATGCCGGTGGCGATCGCGCCCACCGGCCTCACCGGCATGCAGCACGCCGACGGCGAGATCCTGGCCGCGCGCGCCGCGCGCAAGTTCGGCATCCCGTTCACGCTCTCCACCATGAGCATCTGCTCGATCGAGGACGTGGCGCAGCACGCGGGCGAAGGCTTCTGGTTCCAGCTCTACGTGATGCGCGACCGGGGTTTCATCGAACGCCTGATCGACCGCGCCAAGGCCGCGAAGTGCAGCGCGCTGGTGCTGACCCTGGACCTGCAGATCATCGGCCAGCGCCACAAGGACCTGAAGAACGGCCTGACCGCGCCGCCCAAGATGACGCTCACCAACCTGATCGACATCGCCACCAAGCCGCGCTGGGCGCTGGGCATGCTGGGCACCAAGCGCAAGCAGTTCGGCAACATCTTCGGGCACGTCAGCGGCATCGAGAACATGGGCAGCCTGAGCGAGTGGACCGCCAAGCAGTTCGACCCCTCGCTCAACTGGGGCGACGTGGAATGGATCAAGAAGCGCTGGGGCGGCAAGCTGATCCTCAAGGGCATCCAGGACGTGGAAGACGCCAAGCTGTGCGTGGCCTCGGGCGCGGACGCGCTGATCGTGAGCAACCACGGCGGCCGCCAGCTGGACGGCGCGCAGAGCAGCATCGAGGCGCTGCCGGCCATCGTGGACGCGGTGGGCGGCCAGATCGAGGTGCACATGGACGGCGGCATCCGCAGCGGGCAGGACGTGCTCAAGGCCCGCGCGCTCGGCGCCAAAGGGGTCTACATCGGGCGGCCCATGCTGTACGGCCTGGGCGCGATGGGCGAGGCCGGCGTGAGCAAGTGCCTGGAGATCCTGCACAAGGAACTCGACCTCACCATGGCTTTCTGCGGCCACACGCAGATCGAGAAGGTCGACAAAGGCATCCTGCTGCCGGGCACGTACCCGACCTGACCGTGAGGGCGGCACCACTGCCGCTATGCTCACCGCCGTGACCTCTCCCACGGCCCGCCTCCGGCGCATCGCGCACCTCGACATGGACGCCTTCTTCGCGTCCGTCGAGCTGTTGCGCTACCCGCAGCTCAAGGGCCTGCCGGTGGTGATCGGCGGCGGGCGGCGGCGCGAGGACGACATGTTCGCGCGGCTGCGCGAGACCTACCCCGAGCGCGAATGGACCGGCGACGACCTCGCCCACATCCCGATCGAGTTCTTTCCCCTGCTTGAAAACTACGTGGGCCGGGGTGTGGCCACCACCGCCACCTACGCCGCGCGCCAGTTCGGCGTCGGCTCGGCCATGGGCCTGATGAAGGCGGCCAAGCTCTGCCCGCAGGCAATCCTGCTGCCGGTGGATTTCGACGAGGTGCGCCGCATCTCGCGCCTGTTCAAGCACACCATCCGCGAGATCGCGCCGGTGATGGAAGACCGGGGCGTGGACGAGGTCTACATCGACTTCACCGACGTGCCCGGCGGCCAGCGCGAGGGCGGGCGCGTGCTGGCGCGCCTGATCCAGAAGAGCATCTTCCAGGCCACCGGGCTGACCTGCTCCCTCGGCGTGGCGCCCAACAAGCTGATCGCCAAGATGGCGAGCGAATTCCAGAAGCCCAACGGCATCAGCATCGTGCACACCGACGACCTGCAGACGCTGATCTGGCCCCTGCCCTGCCGCAAGATCAACGGCGTGGGCCCCAAGGCCGACGCCAAGCTGCAAGGCCACGGCATCCACACCATCGGCGACCTCGCGCAGCGCGACCGGCCCTGGCTGGTCGAGCACTTCGGCAAGAGCTACGGTGCCTGGCTGCACGAGGTGTCCTGGGGCCGCGACGAGCGCACGGTGCAGACCGAGAGCGAGCCGGTGAGCATGAGCCGCGAAACCACCTTCGACCGCGACCTGCACGCGGTGCGCGACCGCGCCGAACTCGGGGCCATCTTCACCCAGTTGTGCGAGCAGGTGGCCGACGACCTGCAGCGCAAGGGCTACGTGGGCAAGACCATCGGCGTGAAGCTGCGCTACGACAACTTCCAGATCGTCACGCGCGACAGCACCATCGGCCACTTCACCAGCGACGCGGCCAGCATCCGCCGCCAGGCCGGCCTGTGCCTCAAGCGGGTGGACCTCACGCGCCGCATCCGCCTGCTGGGTGTGCGCGTGGGCTCCCTGGCCCGGCTCGGCGAGGTGCCGCCGGAGCCCGAACGCCCCCCGGAACCGGCCCAATTGTTCTGAAGCCGCGCGGCGGCCATTGACGCAAGCTGACACCAAACTTACAGTGGAGACGACTGGATCTCAGCCGCATTCCCGAGGGGGCAGCCATGAATCTCTGTCTCAATCTCGACGAGCTGGAGCGCATCAAGCGCTGGCACGTGGCGCACCGCCGGGACCACCCGCTGGAGTACCAGCTGTGGGACGGCATGCTCACGGCCTGGGTGATGGGCTGGGTGGGCTGCGTGCCGGCGTTTTTCTCGGACGCCCTGTGGCTGCTGCCCTTCTGCGTGATGGGCATCTGGGCGCCCGGGCTGTACGTGCGCTGGCGCCGCAAGGTGCACCGGGCGCACCGCCTGCGCTGCGACTGGCTGGGGCCGTACAACTGAGCGGCGCAACCGTCCGGACCGGGACAGCGGGCGCGGCGCGCACGGGCTACAGTGACCCGTTGCCCATCACCCCCGAGACAAGCCACGCCATGACCGCACCGACCTGCTTCGCCCTCACCACGACCGACCACATCGTCCACCTGGTGCTGAACCGGCCCACCGAGCTCAACACCATGCACCCGACCTTCTGGCGCGAGCTCGACGAACTGCTCACGCAGATCCACACCGAAGGCACGGCCCGGGCCCTGGTCATCAGCAGCACGGGCAAGCACTTCAGCGCCGGCATGGCCCTGGAGACCTTCGGCGGCGCGATCCAGATGGACGACCAGAGCCCCGAAGGCCGCGCCGCCATCTACGACCTGCTGATGGACATCCAGTCCACCTTCAGCAAGATCGAGAGCCTGCGCATCCCGGTGATCTGCGCCATCCAGGGCGGCTGCGTGGGCGGCGCGGTGGACATGGTCACGGCGGCCTGCATCCGCTACGCCAGCGCCGACGCCTTCTTCTGCATCCAGGAAATCAACATCGGCATGGTGGCCGACGTGGGCACGCTGCAGCGCCTGCCCAAGCTGATCCCTTTCGGCGTGGTGAAGGAACTGGCCTACACCGGCCGCCGGCTGCCTGCGAGCAAGGCGCTCACCTACGGCCTGGTCAACGAGGTGTTCGACACCCATGAAGCCACCGTGGCCGCCGCGCTCCAATGCGCCAAGGAAATCGCGGCCAAGCCGCCGGTGGCGATCTGGGGCACCAAGCAGGTTGTGACCTACGCGCGCGACCACTCGGTGGAAGACAGCCTGCGCCAGATGGGCTGGATCCAGGGCACGGTGTGGAGCAACACCCACGTGCGCGAGGCCATCGGCGCGATGAAGGACAAGCGCGCCGGCCAGTTCACGCCGCTGGCCGGCCTGCAGTCGTTCAAGGCCCAGGGCTGAGCAAGGCCTCTACGAGAGCCGGTACGTGGCCAGGTGCAGGCTGGTCTCGGTGCTGCTGATGCCGCGGATGAGGCGGATGCGTTCGAGCACCTGAGAGAGTTCCGCCAGGCTGCCCGCGCGCAGCTCGGCGAGCAGGTCCCAGCGGCCATTGGTGTCGTGCAGCTCGGCCACGCCGGGCTCGCCCAGCAGGCTGGCGATCACCGCGCGCGTCTGGTTGCCTTCGACCGCCACGCTCATCCAGGCGCTGATCTCGTCGGGCTTGGCATCGGGCCGCAGGCGCACGGTGTAGCCGACGATGACCCCGCTGTCTTCCAGCCGCGCGATGCGGTTGGTGACCGTGCCGCGCGACACATCCAGCTTCTTGGCCAGGGCGGCGACGTTGGTGCGCGCGTCCTTGCGCAAAAGGCCGATCAGTTGCTGGTCCAGGGCGTCCATTGGAGCATTATGCGATTCATGGCTGACTTTTTGGCAATTTTCTGCCGAAATTCAAGCACAGTTGACGATTTACATTGAGCGAGCGCTTGAGGACACTGAGGGCCACTCCAAGGATTCCCCATGAAAGCCGCCACCTCTTCCTCTTTGCCCACCCTGTTCCTCAGCGCCCAGGATGTGGCCACCCTGGTCCACCGGCTGGGCCTGCCTGCCGCGCTGGACCGCCTCGCTGGCGCCCTGCACGCCGACTACCTGCGCTGGCCCTCGTTCGACAAATCGGCGCGCGTGGCCAGCCACTCGGCCGACGGCGTGATCGAGCTGATGCCGATCGCCGACGACACCACCTACGCCTTCAAGTACGTCAACGGCCACCCCAAGAACACCCGCAACGGCCTGCCCACGGTGATGGCTTTCGGCGTGCTGGCCGACGTGGACACCGGCGTGCCCGTGCTGCTGAGCGAACTCACGCTCACCACCGCGCTGCGCACCGCCGCCATGTCGGTGGTGGCCGCGCGCGCGCTGGCCCGCCCGAACAGCCGCCGCATGGCGCTGATCGGCAACGGCGCGCAGAGCGAGTTCCAGGCCCTGGCCTTCCACCACCTCATGGGCATCGACGAGATCCGCCTGTTCGACACCGACCCCGCCGCCACGCGCAAGCTGATGGACAACCTCGCGGGCCAGACCGGCCTGAAACTGATCGCCTGCGACAGCATCGCCCAGGCGGTGCGCGGTGCCGACATCGTGACCACCGTCACCGCGGACAAGACCAACGCCACCATCCTCACGCCCGAGATGGTCGAGCCCGGCATGCACATCAACGGCGTGGGCGGTGACTGCCCGGGCAAGACCGAGCTGCACCCCGACGTGCTGCGCCAGGCCGCCGTGTTCGTCGAGTACGAGCCACAGACCCGCATCGAAGGCGACCTGCAGCACCTGCCCGCCGACTTCGCCGTGACCGAGCTGTGGCACGTGCTGGCCGGCAACGCCCCCGGCCGCACCGGCGCGGCGCAGGTCACGCTGTTCGACTCGGTCGGTTTCGCGCTGGAGGACTACTCGGCCCTGCGCTTCCTGCGCGAGGCCGCCGGCGAGCTCGGCCTGGGCCAGGCGCTGCCGCTGATCCCCGCGCTGGCCGACCCGAAAGACCTGTTCGGCCTGCTGCGCCGGTCCGAACCTCGACAGGTGGAACTGGCCCTGGCGGCCTGAGGCGGCGGCTGCCGCTACGATGGGCGACCCCCATCGTTCGCGTGTGCATGAAAACCTTTCACAACCCCCACCACGCCGGCCACGCCGGCCAGCAGGAAATGTTCCGTGGCCGCATGGTGCCCTGCCACGAGGTGCCCGCGCGGCTGGACTTCGTGCTCGCCGAACTGCAGCGCCGCCCGCTGGGACCCCTGACCCCGCCGGCGGTGGATGCCGCCGCGCTGGACGCGGCCATCGCCCGCGTGCACGACGCGCGCTACCTAGCCTTCCTCGCCACCGCCTGGGACGACTGGGTGGCCATGGACCCGGCCAACGCGCAGCGCGACGCCCTGCCCTCGGTGTGGCCGCTGGCCAACCGCCACGGCTTTCGCAACGACGTGCTGCCGCACAACTTCGCGGCGCGCCTGGGCCTGTTCTCGTTCGACTCGGGCTCGCCCCTGACCGCCGGCACCTGGGCCGCCGCGCGCGGCGGTGCGGCCTGCGCGCTGGCCGCGGCACAGGCCGTGGCCGGCGGCGAGCGCAGCGCCTTCGCGCTCACGCGCCCGCCCGGCCACCATGCGGGACCGGACTTCCTGGGCGGCTACTGCTTCCTGAACAACGCCGCGATTGCCGCGCAGGCGCTGCGCGATGCCGGCCGCGCCAAGGTGGCGGTGCTGGACGTGGACTACCACCACGGCAACGGCACACAGACGATCTTCTACGAACGCGCCGACGTGCTCACGGTCTCGATCCACGGCGACCCGGCCACCGAGTACCCGTTCTTCCTCGGCCACGCGGACGAGCGCGGCGCGGGCGCGGGCACCGGCTTCAACCTCAACCTGCCGCTGCCGCGCGGCACGGGCGTGCAGGCCTGGCGCGCCGCGCTGGACACGGCCCTGCGCGCGGTGGCTGATGTCGGCGCCGATGCGCTGGTGGTGCCCCTGGGCCTGGACACCTTCGAGGGCGACCCGATCTCCGGCTTCACGCTCAAGACCGGCGACTACGCCGCCGTCGGTGCGGCGCTGGCGGGCGCGGGCCTGCCCACGGTGTTCACCTTCGAGGGCGGCTACGCGGTGGACGAGGTCGGCACCAACGCGGTCAACCTGCTCGAAGGCTTCCAGCGGGCGGCCTGAGCCGCTTCACTGCCGCGCGGTGCGCACGTTGGCCGGCGGCGATTGCGGGTGGCTGCTGCGCCAGGGGTTGATGTCCAGCCCGCCCCGGCGCGTGTAGCGCGCATACACCGTGAGCTTGGCCGGCTTGCAGCGCTGCCAGACGTCCATGTAGATGCGCTCGACACACTGCTCGTGGAATTCGTTGTGGTTGCGAAAGCTCACGATGTACTGCAGCAGGCCGGCCTGGTCGATCTGCGGGCCGCTGTAGCTGATCTGCACGCTGCCCCAGTCGGGCTGGCCCGTCACCAGGCAGTTGCTCTTGAGCAGGTGGCTCACCAGGGTCTCGGTGACCGGCTTCTCGTCGAGCGCGGCCGTGAGCAGCTCGGGCGCGGGCTGGTACTGCGTGCACTCCACGTCGAGCCGGTCGATGGACAGGCCGCTGAGTTCGTGCACCGGCTCGCGGTCGAAGTGCTCGGGCAGCAGCAGCTTCACGCCGGCACCGGCCTGCACCGGGCCGCCGTGCCACATGGCGGCGCTCACGTCGGCGCGGATGCGGTCGCGCACCGCGTCGGCGCTGGCGAACGGCGTGTTGTTGAAGCTGTTGAGGTAGAGCTTGAACGACTTGCTCTCGACGATGTGCGTGCTCTCGCAAGGCACGGTGATGTGGGCCAGCGCCACCATGGGCTTGCCGCGCGGGTTGAGCCAGCTGAGCTCGAAGGCGGTCCAGAGGTCGGCGCCCAGAAAGGGCACGCTGCCGGTGATGCCGATCTCGCGCCGCTTGGCTTCGCGCGGCAGCGGAAACAGCAGGGAAGCGTCGTACTGGTCGACGTAGGCCGAGGTGCGGCCGAGCTGGGACTGTTCGGGGGTGTTCTGGGACATGGAAGGATCAGACAAATTCGCGTTCGCGCAGCCACTTGGTGGCGACCCATTTCTCGCCCTCGATCACCGGCGCGCCACCGTGCAGTGTGCGGGTGGAAGGATGGGCCCGGTCGTAGCTGAAAAAGACGGCGTTGCCACGCACCGGGGCCACCTCGAAGCCCACGTCGGGGAAGGTGGTGCCGCCGCCGCGCGCGGGCTCGTTGAGGTACATCACCAGCGTGGCCACGCGCTGGCCACCGCGCCGCAGGATGGTGGGCGTGCCGGGCTCGGCGGGGTCGAAGTAGTCGTAGTGCGGCTTGTACTCGGCCCCGGGCTTGTAGTTCAGCACCTGGAAGCCCTCGCCGTTCTCCAGCGGCCAGTTGAGCAGGCGGGCGATGCGCGCCTCGACGGCCGCCACCTCGGGCGTCTGGCCCCGGGTGAAGAACATGCCGCTGCTGGTGCGATCGGGGTTGAGCTCCTCGCCGCCGGTCTTGGTCTCCACCGTGAGCGAGCGCGCCAGGTGCGGGCGGGCGGATGCAATCAGCGCCTCGCATTCCTCGGCGCTGAGCAGGTTGCCCAGCACCACCACGCGCGGGTGGTTCAGCGTGGCGATCACGTCCACCATGCGGTCGCCCGCGTCGATCTGGCGCGGGGACTGGCTCAGGTTGAAGTCGGGCACCGGCACGCCCGCGCCGGTCGAGGCCGCGTCGGGCTGGGTCACGGGCACCACCACCGGGGGTTTGGCGGCCTGCGCGCGAAGGTGCTCGCGCAGCGTGCTCTCGAGCGCCGCCACGGCCACCGACTCCTGCCAGCCGGAGGACACCATGGAGGCCAGCACCACCTCGGGGGTGAAGCCGGCGGACGCCTGATCGATGATCCAGCGGCGCAGTTCGGGGGTGATGGTCTGGCTCATGGTGTGTGTCGAGGCGGTCAGGCCTTCTGTTCGCGGCGGAACACCAGCCGGTCGGGTGAGGACGCGGCGGGCACGAAACGGTAACCCTCAAGGTCGAAGCCCTTGAGCTGTTCGGGCGTGGTGGCCCGGTGCGTCACAGCGTACCGCACCATGAGGCCGCGCGCACGTTTGGCCATGAAGCTGATGACCTTGTAGCCGTCGTTCTTGCGTTCCTCGAACGCGCAGGTGACCACGCGCGGCAGCAGGGCCTTGCGGTCCACCGCCTTGAAGTACTCCTCGCTGGCGAGGTTGATCACCACCGGGCTCAGGTCGGCCTTGGCACGCTGGTTGAGGTACTCGGCGATCTGGCGGCCCCAGAACTCGTAGAGGTTCTTGCCCCGGGGCGTCTTCAGCCGCGTGCCCATCTCCAGCCGGTAGGGCTGCATCCAGTCGAGCGGGCGCAGCACACCGTACAGGCCGCTGAGGATGCACAGGTGCTGCTGCAGCCAGTCGAGCTCGGCCTCGCCCAGGGTTTTCGCGTCCAGACCGCCGTACACGTCGCCGTCGAAGGCGAGCACGGCCTGCTTGGCGTTCTTCGCCGTGAACTTCGGGCGCCAGGCCTGGTAGCGCGCGACGTTCAGGCCCGAGAGCGCATCCGACAGGTCCATGAGCTCGCTGATCTGCAGCGGGGTCTTGTCCCGCAGCACCTCGATGAGTTCGGTCGAGTCTTTCACGAACAGGGGCTGGGTGTGGGTGGTCACGTGCGGGGGCGTCTCGTAGTCGAGCGCCTTGGCGGGCGAGATCAGGAAGAGCATGTTGGGCGTGAGGCGGGCACAGCCGCAGAGCGAAGCGGACACGGAAGCGACAAGGCTCCCGGAGGAAGCCTTGATTATCGCCAACGGGGCTTGTTACTTCAGGTCACCAGCGAGAGACGCCAGCGTTTCCGGGGGCACTTGCAGGTGGGCCGGGTAATGGGTGTGGTCGCACCCCAGCTTGACGGCCGCGCCGGCCAGCACCGCCGCGCGCATCGGCGCCGTGAGCTCGAAGCGCACGAAGTGCACGGCAGAGGTCTTTTCCTCGTTCTCGCGGTCCAGGTCTTCGTCGGCGATGGCGTACACCCGGGCATGGCCCTCGACCTCGACGAACATGCGGTCCTCCACCCCGATCAGCCGCGCGAGTTCGCGCTTGCGTTCGTGGATGTCGATGTACTCGATCATCATCGTGGCCTTCCAGTTCGTGCCATCGGGCACCAGCGGCGCGTAGGCGTCGATCTCCTGCTGGATGCCCTCCTCCTCGAAGATCTTCTCGATGCGCAGCATCTCCTGGATCTGGTAGCGCATGGTGGTCTCGCTCTCGAACTGCAGGTTCAGGTGCTCGCCCAGCTGCACGCTGCGCAGCCGGCGGTGCGCCATGATTTCTGGCTTGTGCACCTTGCGCCATTTGGTGTACGCCTCCAGGCTCATGAGGCTGTCGGCGGTGATGCGGCCGGTGAGTTGCATGGCGGGTTCTCCTTCTTACGTTTCGGGCTTCAGGCCATAGGCCCGCGCCACCAGGCTCAGCGGGTGCTGCAGTTCCGGCGCGCCCAGGCCATTGACCTCGAAGCCCTGCGCGATGTGGTGGCCGCCGAGCGGGCAGTCCGAGCTGATGACGTCCGGCTTCGCGCCGTCCTTCATGGTGGCCATGGCCCTGAACACCGGCTTGCCGATCTTCATGGCCTGCTGGTGGTGCGCCTTCTTCACGCCGAAGGTGCCGGCGTGGCCGGAGCAGCGCTCGATGGTGTTCACGGTGGTCCCGGGCACCATCTTCAGCATCTCCTCGGTCTTGCGCCCGATGTTCTGCACCCGGCCGTGGCAGGGGATCTGGTAGCTGATGTTGCCCAGCGGCTGCGGAAACTCGGTCTTGAGCAGGCCGTCGCGCTTGCGCGCCATCAGGTACTCGAACGGGTCCCACACGCTTTCTTTCACGAGCTGGGTGTCGGCATCGTCGGGGAACATGAGCGGGATTTCCTGCTTGAACATCAGCGCGCAGCTGGGCACGGCCGCGAGGATCGCGTAGCCGTCCTTCGCGTACTTCGCAAGCACCGGGATGTTGGCCTCCTTGCTTCGCTGCACCGCGTCCAGGTCGCCCAGTTCCAGCTTGGGCATGCCGCAGCATTTCTCCTTCTCGACCAGGGTGTAGGGAATGCCGTTGTGGTCGAGGATCTTCAGCAGGTCCAGGCCGATGCCGGGCTCGTTGTAGTTGATGTAGCAGGTGGCGAAGATCGCAACCTTGCCCGGTGTCTTCTCGCCGTCGACCACCTGGGATGCGCCGGCTTCGGGCGCGCCGGAGCGGAACTTCTTCGTCGCGAGTTCGGGCAGCCAGGCATCCTTGTCAACGCCGGCCACGCGCTCCATCAGGCCGCGCGCGGTCCTGGTGCGGTTCACCGCGTTGGCCGCCTGCACCACGATCGGAATGCCGGCGAACTGGCCGTGCACGTCGGTGGAAGCGAGGAAGCGCTCGGCCAGACCCACCTCGCCCTTCTTGAACTGGATCGCCTTGGCGCGCAGCATGGTGTGGGGGAAGTCCAGATTCCACTCATGCGGCGGCGTGTAGGGGCACTTGGTCATGTAGCAGAGGTCGCACATGTAGCACTGGTCGACCACCTTCCAGTAGTCCGCCTTGGCCACGCCATCCACTTCCATGGTGCTGCTCTCGTCGACCAGATCGAACAGCGTGGGGAAGGAGCCGCACAGGCTCACGCAGCGCCGGCAGCCGTGGCAGATGTCGAAGATGCGCTCCATCTCGTGCAGGCACTGGTCCTCGTCGTAGAAGTCGGGGTTCTTCCAGTCGAGCGCGTGCCGCGTCGGTGCCTGCAGATTGCCTTCTGTGGCCATGGGGATGTCTCCTCGTCTGGTGCGAGTCGTTTCGTGGGTTTTTGAAAGGGCTCGGCCAAGCCCTTTCAAAAACGCTGTGCCGCTGGCACAGCGAGGGAACAAGGGATTCGCTCAGTCCACGAGCTCGTTCAGGGCTTTCTGGTAACGGTTGGCGTGCGAGCGCTCGGCCTTGGCCAGGGTCTCGAACCAATCGGCCACTTCGTCGAAGCCTTCCTCGCGCGCGGTCTTGGCCATGCCCGGGTACATGTCGGTGTACTCATGGGTTTCGCCGGCCACGGCGGAGGCGAGGTTGTTGCGGGTGGAGCCGATCGGCAGGCCGGTGGCGGGGTCGCCCGATTGCTCCAGGAATTCCAGGTGGCCGTGCGCGTGGCCGGTCTCGCCTTCGGCGGTCGAGCGGAACAGGGCCGCCACATCGTTCTGGCCTTCCACGTCGGCCTTGTTCGCGAAGTACAGGTAGCGGCGATTGGCCTGGGATTCGCCGGCGAAGGCGTCCTTCAGGCACTGCTCGGTCTTCGAGCCTTTCAATGCGGGCATGGGTATCTCCTTGATTGCGTGGGTGGAAGAAACGCCCCTGAGGCCCGGACAGCAGGCACCGAACCTGACAGGACCTCCGCAACATACGCCGGCCCGCCGGCGGGCGTCCAATAGTTCCGGGCTATGCGATGAATTGCCCGGGTCTATTCAGGGGATGGCGCCGATACCCGCTTTCAACGGGATCGACACCCCCGGTCCAAAGCATCAAACTGGAGTGCGCCGCAGGCCTATTGAATTACGATAAGAGAAATGCGTTGCATAATGGTGAATCACAGGCCCAGCTTTCGCCCACCCAGGAGACCGACATGCCGACCC